>WQYU01000007.1 GCA_009781075.1 Paludibacter sp.
AATCAAAGAAGAAGAATTATCGTTTTGCGAAAAATCATATTCTGCACCATAACCGATTTGTCCGTCGAATAGTTTATTGGATAAGGATAGCAATATTGCATTTGATAAATATTTTTGTTCCCCTAATGTTTTCACTATATCAGCATTATATTACTATAAATGAAACTTCAATATTTTGCAAAGTTAATAAAAAACATTCTATATTCCGAATTCAAATTTTTCCCCAAGTAAAGTAGCATTTATGAGTTAAATTTTCGTTATAAATTATAAAGAAAAACAAAAGATATGAGACTCTTTATATCTCATACATTTGTTCTTGTACAATTTATCATATTAGCAAATTTTGTTACAGACAGATTTTGCTCTTTCATTTTTTGTATGATCAGTTGACCTATTATAATGCTCATAATTATAAGAATGAGGTGTACGATTATCTAAAAACTTGTCTGCTAATAATAGGCTCGCAAAACCTCAGCAATCAAAACAAGTTAAAATAATCCACACCCGTTGGTGTGAACTTATCAAACTTATTCTTGATTGCGTTTTTTAAATTTTGCAGATTTTATTATTCTTAGCAGGAATAATACTTTAACATAATTTTTTTAAAATTATGTTAACAATGTTATATTTTTGCGCAAAAAATACATGATAGTTTGTGTATTTCCAAGTTGGTATGATGGGAAAAAGTTTTTTTAGCGGAAAAATCATTTTTATTCTATATCCATGTCTGATACTATTGAATTAAAAATTACAAATCTAAATTTTTTTTTGTACTTTTGGGGCGTTTTTTTTTGAATAAAATTCATTAAATATAATAAGAAATGAAACGCTTCAAACTTTATAACAACATTTTCGGGTGGGTGGCTTTCCTTGTAGCCGCAATAACCTATTTGAGTACAATCGAACCGACTGGCAGTTTTTGGGATTGCGGTGAGTTTGCCTCCAGTGCATACAAATTTGATGTAGGGCATCCGCCTGGTGCACCGTTTTTTATGCTGCTGGGAAAATTTTTCACCCTTTTTGCCTCCGACCCCTCTCATGTGGCAACGATGATTAATAGAATGTCGGCATTGTGCAGCGCTTTTACTATTTTGTTCCTTTTTTGGACAATCACGCATCTTGCGCGTAAAATAGTGATTAATAACGAAGAAACCGATTTTTCTATCGCTAATATTATTGCAATAATTGGGACCGGACTTGTTGGTGCGCTTGCTTACACTTTCACCGATTCGTTCTGGTTTTCGGCTGTTGAAAGTGAAGTTTATGCACTCTCGGCTGTATTCACGGCAGTAGTTTTTTGGCTAATTCTTAAATGGGAACAGAATGCCGACAGTGAACATTCAGACCGTTGGCTAATTCTTATTGCATATCTTACAGGGCTGTCAGTTGGCGTTCATTTGCTCAATTTGCTGACAATACCGGCAATAGCATTAGTTTATTATTTTAAAAGATATCAACCTTCTACAAAAGGAGTGATTGTAACCGTGCTTGCTTCCTTTGCAATGGTAATTTTTGTGCTGTATGGACTTGTACAGGGCTTCGTACAGGTGGCTGCGTGGTTCGAACTAATGTTCGTAAATGGATTTGGAATGCCTTATAATTCAGGACTTTTAATATATTTAATTATTGTAATAGCATTGCTTATATGGTCAATTTATCTGACCCGAAATCCAAAAAATCCTATGTTAACAAATGTAATTTTCCTGCTTACGTTGAGTTTTATTGGTGTTCCGTTTCTTATGGGCAGTGTTTGGATTGGAATTTTGATTATTGCCATAGCTGTGTTGTTTTTGTTGTTTTCCTATTATTTCGGTAAGAAAAAAATTAATTATCAATGGCTCAATACAATTATTGTAATGGCTGTTGTTATGTTAATAGGTTATTCAACTTTTGGAATAATAATGATACGCTCGTCGGCAAAGCCAACAATGGATCAGAACGCACCTAACAACGTTTTTTCGTTAAAATCATATCTTAACCGCGAACAATATGGCGACCGTCCGCTTTTTTACGGTGAATATTTCAATGCCGTCCCTGACTATGAAAGTGCAGGAGATGGAATGTATCGTACCAAAATAAAAAATGGTGCCGCAATTTACGAAAAAATTGCAAAAGATTCTGAAAATCAAAAAGATAAATATGTTGTTGTAGGGAATAAACAGGATGTTGTTTTTGTCGATGCTTTTAACACACTTTTTCCTCGAATGTATTCACGCGCTGCCGGACATAGTTCCGAATATAAAGCATGGTCTAATATGACAGGGAAAACAATTAGATATCAATACATTGACGGAACCCGTACAGATGTTATTCCTACATTTTTTGACAATTTGACGTATTTCTTTAATTATCAACTCAATTATATGTATTTCCGCTATTTTATGTGGAATTTCAGCGGCAGGCAAAACGATTTGGCAGGGAATGGCGAGATTGATAAGGGAAACTGGATCACAGGTTTTAATTTCATTGACAAAGGGCGTGCAGGAATTAATAAGGATTATCCCGATGAATTAAAAAATAATAAGGGACACAACGTTTATTATATGCTGCCGTTTTTGCTCGGAGTTTTAGGGCTTGTTTATCAAGTATTTAAAAATAAAAACGGCAAATATGGCTTTTGGATTACCTTTACTTTATTTTTTATGACCGGAATAGCAATCATCCTTTATTTAAATCAAACACCTCTACAACCGCGAGAACGTGATTATGCCTATGCCGGTTCATTCTATGCTTACGCTATTTGGATTGGAATAGGAGTGTTGGGGATTATTTCATTTTTAGAAAAAATAAAAATTCCTCCCCTTGTTGCTTCAATAGCGGCAACGGTGCTTTGCCTTGTTGTTCCAGTGCAAATGGCAACGCAAAATTGGGATGACCACGACCGCTCCGGGAAATATGCTATGCGTGATTTTGGTGCAAATTATCTTAATTCCTGCGAACCTAACTCAATAATTTTTTCAAATGGAGACAATGATACTTTCCCCCTTTGGTACAATCAGGAAGTTGAGGGCGTGCGTCCAGACGTGCGCGTTTGCAACCTTTCGTACATTCAGACCGACTGGTATATCGACCAGATGAAACGCGCATCTTACGAATCTGCACCGCTACCGATAAGTTTCGACAGAAAAGATTATATTACAGGGACAAATGATTATGTTCAAGTTAATAACATACTCAAAGAACCAATAGATGTAGATTTGGCGTATAATTTTATTAAAAATTCGGATAAAAGTACTAAATTGCCCGATGGCTCGGCTTATTTGCCTACAAATCAAATTTATATTTCAGTCAATGCCGACTCGGTCATTGCAGCAGGCGCATTACCCGAAAGCCGCCGTGCCGAAATTATCCCGCAAATAAAATTCAATTTCAACAATGCAATGACAAAAGGTGATTTAATAGTGATTGATATCCTTAATTCAAATAAGTGGAAACGCCCAGTGTATTTTGCCTCAACAGTTGGAAGTTCTAATTATCTTGGTTTGGATAAAAATGGGCAATTTGTAATAACAGGAATGGCTTATCAGGTTTTGCCGATAAATACAACTAACCGTTCTTCGAGTGTTGATGTGGAAAAGACATACGAAAATTTGATGACAAAATTCAAATATGGAAATGTTGCTGACCCAAAAGTATATTCCGACGAAACGGTACGCCGTATGGTGTCGTCCCATAGAATAATTTTTTTAAACTTGGTAGATGTTTTGCTTGCCAGATGTGACAGTACTCGTGCGCATAATGTTTTAGATAAGCAATTTGAGGTTTTCCCACCGCAAACAACAGGTTACGATAATATTATTTTATATCTGGCGGCTGACTACTATCGCACCGGCGATCACCAAAAAGCCAACCTTTATCTTGATGATTTTCTCAGGCAAAACAACCAATATTTGAACTGGGGTTTTTCGTTGAACAGAGGTCAGCGTGAAAGCATAGAGCGTGATTTGATGAATAATTTCAGTGTGCTGCAACAGGCATTGCAACTATTTGATAAATATAACGAAAATGTGATGTTGAAGAAATATATGCCTGATCATGAGAAATTTGCTCCTTATTTTCAAATACCAGAAGAGCATTCGGAAACGCGATAGTTGCAAAAATAAATGAAATTTTCAATTGTCATACCGGTTTATAATGTAGAAAAATATTTGGAACAATGTCTGCAATCACTACAAAATCAAACATTTACAGATTTTGAGGTGATTTGTGTAAACGACGGTTCTACCGATAATTCTTTGGAAATAATTAATAATTTTAAAATTTCAAAACAATGGGATTTCAAAATTATTAACCAGAAAAATGGAGGACTGTCGGATGCCCGGAATGCAGGTATAAGAGTGGCAAAAGGCAATTATATTCTTTTTCTCGACAGCGACGATTGGATTGCAGAAAATGCTCTCGAAATTTTGAATAATAACATTGATAATCAGGATTTTATTGCATTCAACGGAGAACGCTTTTTTGAAGACGGCAAAATAGAAACGCCCGATAATGGCATTTTGGAAGAAAAACTTACAGGCTGGGAATATTACAACAAATATGCACTTGTAACTCGAAAATTTCATTTTGTTTGTGTGGTTTTAAGGCTCTATCGAAGAGAATTTTTGATAGAAAATAATTTATTTTTCAAAAAAGGCATTTTTCACGAAGACAATCTTTTTACGCCTATTTGTTGTTATTACGCTGAAAATGTGAAAGTTATACCTGATATTTTGTATTTTTACAGAATAAGAGAGGGAAGCATCACGCAAAATGTCAATCCGAAACGTGTTTTTGATATGGTTAATATTGCAAATTTGCATGCGGAGTTTTTTATTCCCCAAAAAGTAGATAAAAGCGTTGTTTACAGAGAAATAGCGGGTGAATATTTCAAAGGTTTTATGCCCGACGAAATAAAAAAATATGGGAACAACGACCAGCAATTGCGTCAACTGATAAATTGGGAATATTTTAAGACAACTGCAAAATATCCGCGCCATAAAAGGATTTATCAACTTTTAAAAATCGGGACTGCACCTTTTCATTTATTTTTGAAAGTTGAAAAAGGCCTAAAAAAATTTATATAAAAAAGATGACTATGCTGCAAATTAACGTTCACTTCAATCAAGGCAGGCAGATTAATTTTACCAAGTCATCGTTATAAAACGACAGCAATGTTAAGTAGAAAAATGGAATATTGTAAACTTAGAATTTTTCTGTATGATTAAAAATTGTTGCAGTATGAGAACTGTACTAGTTTTTAGATTGAGTGTTAAAAGCGATATAATAATCTAATATTTAATAGTTTAATAGTTTAATATAGGTTCTTAATAATTTAAAAAGATAATAAAATTTTTAAATTATTAAAAATCAATGAAAGAGGCATACATAAACACAAGTTTTACTTGCACATAAAATAGTGTGAATTTATATACAATTATCGTGATAAAAATTTGTACGTTTGCACTCTAAAAATTATCAAATTATATATTATTGGGTGTCTTAATTTGTTGTTTTTGATGATATTAACTATCACAAAATTAACAAATTACTTCCAATGTTCCAAATAATTTGAAGAATTATGCAGGCTAACCTGTTTGACATTCTTATTATTCAAAAATTTTGCGTAAATTTGCATTCAATTATATAATCAAATTTATTTTTTTTAACTTATTAATTAATAACATTTTAAATTATTGATATTATGAACATATATTGGATAATTTTTATAGGAACAGCCGTTGCAAGTTGGATTGTGCAAGCACGTATGCAGTCAAAATTCAAAAAATATTCGCAAATACCAACTTTGAACAGCATGACAGGACGTGAAGTGGCAGAAAAAATGTTGCGTGACAATGGAATTTATGATGTTCAAATTACGCAAACTAGCGGACATTTGACCGACCATTACAATCCGACAAACAAAACCGTGAATTTAAGTGAAAGTGTTTATCTGTCTAACAGTATTGCGGCTGCAGCAGTTGCCGCCCACGAATGCGGACACGCTTTGCAGCACGAAAAAGCGTACGCACCGCTGATACTGCGTTCTAAACTTGTCCCTGTGGTAAGTTTTTCGTCAAAATGGGTGATGTGGATACTACTTGGAGGAATGTTTTTGTTACACGTTTTTCCACAGTTAATGTTTGCAGGAATCGTGCTTTTTGCACTCACAACGCTTTTTAGTTTTGTAACCTTACCTGTGGAAATTGATGCAAGCCGTCGTGCATTGGGTTGGCTCGAAGAGTCGAACATTGTTGACGGTGAAATGTACCCGCAAGCAAAAGATGCTTTAAAATCAGCTGCTTACACTTATGTTGTTGCTGCGCTTAGCTCGTTAGCAACCCTGCTGTATTATATTATGATTTTTTTAGGTGGGCGAAGAAGTTAAATTTTTGTTTAACGTACAATGTTTGATGCACATTTCCATTTTTTGCGAAAAAAAGTTTTTAATTTTAAACTAGAATAACATGGAAAAAAAATTTGTTACTCTTGCTATTCGTACTTCCAAACGTGCTGAAAAAATTAAGCAGGAATTAGAACGTAACAGTATAGAAACCGTTATTCAAAATATAAATATTGATGTTCCTGCGGTTGGTGTTGGAGTGCGCATCCGCATTGACGAAAACGACTTGCCACGTGCGCTGAGCATTGTTGAAGATGTGGAAAAGGCGTGGGAAACGCAAAAAGATGATGATATTTCAAAAGAACACAATTTTATCCTTATTCCTATTGATTTTGCCGATTTTGTACAAAAAACTATTGATTTCGGGTTCGTTTTTGCTGCGGCATTGAAAGCAAAAATTACACTGCTCTATGTGTATTCGGTTCCGTCTTTTAATATTTCAACTTTCAGAGATACGAATATTTATACATTGAGTAATTCTGAGCAGTTTCGGCGCGTAACCTCTATGGCAGAGGGCGATAAAAAAAATTTTGAAAATCTTCTGAAAAAACGTATTTCAAAAGGCGAAATTCCTGATATTGAATTCAGTATCGAACTTGCCGAAGGCGCTGCCGATGAAACAATTATTGATTATTGTCGCCGTCATCGTCCGCGCCTTGTGGTAATGGGAACACACGGCAGAAAAATTTCCGAGGATTTGATAGGGAGCGTTACAGGTGAGGTTTTGGATGCGAGTGTATCACCGGTAATTGCTGTTCCGGTACAGTCTAATCTGACAAAAATTACAGATATTAAACGAATTACATTCCTCACAAATTTCGACCAAAAAGATTTAATTGCCATTGATACGCTGTTGAATTTGTTTACAGATAAAAAACTTGAATTTTTTTTCCTTCATATATCAGAAAAGCAACAAAAATGGAACGAAATTATGCTTGAAGGCATAAAAGCGTATTTTACAACGCATTATACAAATATTATAACAAATTACAAAATTGTAAATTCGCAGAGTAGCGATGCAGCAATAACTAATTTCCTTTCCGAAAACAAAATTGATATGTTTGCTTTCAATGCTAAAAAACGAAATTTGATTTCACGCATCTTGAATCCTAGTTTAGCATATAATATGGTGCTAAAAACAGACATCCCCTTGTATGTAACACATATTTGATATTTTTTTAACTTTTATCACACAAAATCACCGATTTCTTTCACAAAATCGGTGATTTTTTTCACTGCATGGTGGTACGATGCTTTTAGTGCGCCGACGCTAGTTCCTGTTATTTTTTCCATTTCTTCGTATGTAATATCGTCAAAATATTTCATATTGAAAACTAACCGTTGTTTTTCCGGTAAAGTCAAAATTGCTTTTTGCAGCAACAATTCTGCCTTGTTCCCATCAAAATAATTGTCGGCAGTTAGATTTTGTAACATTTCGTCTTCGTAGTCGGTGTTTGTCAGCGCAGCGCGGGTGTGTTTGTTTACAAGGAATGTAAGAGATTCGTTAGTAGCGATGCGATAAAGCCAAGTGGAGAGCAAAGAATCGCCGCGAAAACTATCGAGTCCATTCCACGCTTTTAGAAAAGTGTTCTGCAGTGTGTCATTGGTATCTTCGTGGTTGAGAAGCATTTTACGAATATGCCAATAAAGTCGCTCCTGATACAGCATTATCAACTCCGAAAATGCTGTATCACGATTTTTCGGGTCGGTAAGTTGTTGTTGTAGAAGAGCTTCGGATATAGGCATCGTTTTTAGAAAATTTTTGTAAAGTTAGCAATTTTTATGCCAAAAAGCTTTGCAGGCAAAGAAATTATAAACAAACACAAATATTTGGAAGTTCCAAATTTCCAATTATTTTTTGTACTTTTGTACCCGAAAAAATAAGTAATAAAAAATAATTGTAATTTAAAATGAATGTAGTTACAAAAACCATCACACTGGGTGATGGACGTACAATCACCATCGAAACGGGCAAATTGGCAAAGCAGGCTGACGGCTCGGTGATGGTAACAATGGGCAACACAATGTTGCTGGCAACGGTTTGCGCTGCCAAAGAT
Organism: Paludibacter sp.; assembly: GCA_009781075.1. Classification (GTDB taxonomy): domain Bacteria; phylum Bacteroidota; class Bacteroidia; order Bacteroidales; family Paludibacteraceae; genus WRGS01. Next base: position 8,440 of record WQYU01000007.1, read on the forward strand.
GCAGTTCCCGGAACGGATTTTATGCCGCTTTCGGTTGATTATAAAGAAAAATTTGCTTCCAATGGACGTTTCCCCGGCGGTTTTACCCGCCGCGAAGGACGCCCCTCCGATTATGAAATCCTTGTGTCGCGTCTGGTTGATAGGGCGTTGAGACCACTTTTCCCTGATGATTTTCATGCCGAAACATTTGTAAATGTTATGCTTTTTTCTGCCGATGGCATTGATATGCCTGATGCCCTTGCCGGATTGGCTGCCTCTTCTGCTTTGGCAGTATCGGATATTCCGTTTGGAGGTCCGATTTCTGAGGTACGAGTGGCACGAATAAATGGTGAATTTGTTATTAATCCAACTTTTTCCCAACTTGAAGATGCGGATATGGATATTATTGTTGCTGCTACCATTGACAATATTATGATGGTTGAGGGTGAAATGAAAGAAGTTTCGGAAGACGACCTGCTTGCTGCAATGAAAGTGGCGCACGAGGCAATAAAAGTTCATTGCCAAGTTCAATTAGAATTAATGGAAGCCGTTGGTAAACTAAAAAAACGTGAATATTGCCACGAAGAAAATGATGAAGACCTGAAAAAAAATATTTGGGATAAAACATTTGATAAGGCATACGTGCTCGCAACAGCATGTAATACGGACAAACATTCTCGGAGTGAAAATTTTGAAAAAGTAAAGGAAGAATATATTGAAAATTTGAATCTTGACCAATCTGATTTGGAAATAAAGAAACCTTTAATCGACAGATATTATCATGCAGTAGAAAAAGAGGCAATGCGCCGTTCAATTCTTGACGAAGGGAAACGCCTTGATGGACGCAAAACCACAGATATTCGCCCGATATGGTGCGAAGTGGGATATTTGCCAGGTCCTCATGGCTCGGCAGTTTTTACACGCGGCGAAACACAATCGCTTACTTCGGTTACTTTGGGAACAAAACTTGACGAAAAAATAGTTGATGATGCTCTTGTACAGGGCAAAGACAGGTTCTTGCTGCATTATAATTTCCCGCCATTTTCTACCGGCGAAGCGCGTCCTTCTCGCGGCATCGGTCGTCGCGAAATCGGGCATGGAAATCTTGCCTACAGAGCATTAAAACCAATGATTCCTAATGATTATCCTTATGTTATTCGTGTTGTTTCAGATATTTTGGAATCAAACGGATCCTCATCTATGGCAACAGTTTGTGCAGGAACTTTGGCTCTGATGGATGCAGGAGTACAAATAAGAAAACCCGTTTCTGGTATTGCTATGGGATTAATTTCTGAAAATAAAGGTAAAAACTTTGCAGTTCTTTCAGATATTCTTGGCGACGAAGACCATCTCGGTGATATGGATTTTAAGGTTACAGGTACCAGAGATGGAATTACTGCAACCCAAATGGACATAAAAGTTGACGGACTTTCTTACGAAATTCTCGAACAGGCATTGAAGCAGGCACACGATGGACGTATGTATATTTTGGATAAAATAACAGAAACCATTGCCGAACCGCGCGAAGACCTAAAGCCCCATGCTCCGCGCATTGTGGTTATGTTTATTCCAAAAGAAATGATTGGGGCAGTGATTGGTCCCGGTGGTAAAATTATTCAAAATATGCAGGCGGAAACAGGCACTGTTATCGCTATTGAAGAAATTGGAGAACAGGGACGTGTGGAAATTGCATCAAGCAATAAAGCAGGAATTGAAGCTGCTGTTGCTATGATTAAAGGTATTGTGGCAATTCCCGAAATTGGAGAAGTTTATGAGGCAAAAGTAAAATCTATTATGCCTTATGGCGCATTTATGGAATTTATGCCGGGTAAAGAGGGATTACTTCATATTTCGGAAATGGACTGGCGGCGGTTGCAAACTGTTGAACAGGCTGGACTGCACGAAGGCGATACGGTAAAAGTTAAGTTGCTTGATATTGACGAAAAAACAGGCAAATTCAAACTCTCAATGCGTGTGTTAATGCCGCGTCCACCGCGTGAAGAAAACGATAAAAGAAGGTCGTAAAATTTTTATTATTGTGTGCATATACTTGCAGATATCGGCTATTTAGACATCAGCAGGAGAGATTGTGGGGGACAATGATAGGATAAAATGGAAAATATGTGTAATAAATATTTATTAATAAATTAAAATGGAAAATATTATGGCTACAAAAAAAACATTACAAAATGGCGAGGTACAAAATGCTAATCAGCAAGAACAAACAGAAGTAGTATACACTAAGAGTGCGCAATTTACATTGAATTTTACAAGAGGAGTTCTTTTCACTATTATCTGTACTGTTTTGACCCTTGTTATTTCTTTACTTGTTACAAATCTCTGTACTCCAAATTGGGTCGAAAAATTAAACAAAGAAAAAAATAGAAATACCTTATTGTTGGTTGGTAGTGGTACAGTATATGAACATTTGAAAGACATAGATAAAGATTCTACTTTATTGAAAGATGTTGTATCTATGCCCATTCCAACTATTCCTGCATTAAAAGCTTTACGAGAAGAAAAACGTCCCCAACAAGGAGAGAATCTTAGTTGGATAGTTATGTCAGCTATGGAAGCCGGCGACACTCTTATTATGGGACAAAAGGAAAGGGACGATTTTTACGATAACATAGGAATGATTGTTCGATTATATCTAAAGGACGATCCTCTTATGGTTATTGTTCATCCCAAGACCTTATTTAACAAGCAAGGTGAATTCATTACAATTAAAGAATTGAGCGATTTATTAGCAAGAACAAGAAAAGATAGTATTAAGTTATTCAGAACTTCTGAGGGTAGTTCTACAAGAACTTTGTTTGAAGAATCATTAGGATTTAAAATTACAGAAAATGAATCTGACTTTTTTGATATGAATACAACTAAATCCACATTTCAAGATAGTAAATGCAAAAATCGATTTATTATTTTGGGCAGTGAAATATATAAACCTAAGGATAAAGGTCTTTTAGAAAAATGTAATTCATATTATCTCGTCAATAATAGTAATAATAGTAAAGAAATAAAAAAAATAGAAAAGCATTTATACTTATATTTTGCGGCATATTGGGATAATACTATTACAAAATCAAAATTGTATCTAATGCCACAAACGAAAGAATTTATAAAAAAGATAGCACCCAAGTTTAAATTTGATACTAACCCTCCGACAAAACAATTAATTATTGATGCAACACAATGATAGGGGCAACTTTGGACGGCGAAGTAGAAATAAAAGTTGATAATATAAGGGCAAAGTGCCGAACACCTAATAGGCAGTTTGGCGTAAGCGGGGGCGTTGTTTCGTGGGACACTTCGCAGGAATTTGGGAGTTCGCCTCCCGTCCGAGCCTTTGCGAAACCCCGCCCGCACAAAGCCACCGAGCCGTTGGGCGCAAGTTTTGAGGGTAGTGCATTACACAAGAGAGAATAGAATGTTGAAAGAGAACGTTGTTTGTTGCAAGAAAAATATTTAATTTTGCAATAATTTTTATTTTAAGATAATAATTTCATTAAATATAAATGATTTTATTCAATGAATAAACTCAAAAAAAAGCATTCTCCGTGGGTTTGGATACCAACACTTTACTTTGCCGAAGGCATACCTTATGTGGTTGTAATGTCCGTTGCGGGAATTATGTATAAGCGCTTCGGTTTATCTAACACACAAATTGGGTTATTTACAGGCATTATCGGTTTTGTGTGGGTTTTCAAAGGTATTTGGAGTCCGTTTGTAGATTTACTTAAAACAAAACGTTGGTGGATTGTTGTTACCGAATTGTTTTTAGGTGCGGGTTTGGCTGGTGTAGCCTTGTTGATACCTGCGCCGTTTTATTTGCAGGCAACTTTGGCAATGTTTATTTTATTGGCGTTTGGCAGTGCTACACATGATATTGCTGCCGACGGTTTTTATATGCTCGAGCTCAACAGCAATCAACAATCGTTTTATGTTGGTATCCGCAACACTTTTTATCGTTTTGCCAATGTTTTGGGCAAAGGGCTTTTGATAATGTTTGCGGGAATGCTGGAAAAAGTAACAGGAAAAATTCATTTTGCATGGAGTATAATCTTTTTTGTTTTAGCAGGAATCTTTTTGTTATTATTTGTGTATCACCGTTTTATACTGCCAATGTCCATTTTCGACAAACATGCTACCAACAGTTCGGCAAAAAATATTTTGGCTGAATTTAGGCAAACTTTTATTTCATTTTTTCAAAAAAAACAGGTTTGGATTGCAATAACTTTTATGTTGCTTTATCGTTTTGGCGAGGCATTGCTGGCAAATATTTCGTCGCTTTTTATGCTCGACCCGCGTAAAATCGGCGGTTTAGGGCTTGAGACCGAAGAAGTTGGCTTTGTTTATGGCACAGTAGGTGTTATTGCTTTGATACTTGGGGGTATAGTAGGTGGTATTGCAATTTCATATAAAGGATTAAAATACTGGCTTTTACCTATGGCTCTATGTATTACTTTGCCTCATTTGGTTTATGTTTATTTGGCGTATTTTCAACCAACTAACTTCCTACTTATAAACATATCAGTTGCATTTGAACAATTTGGTTACGGTTTTGGTTTTACAGCCTATATGCTTTACCTAATTTATTTTTCAGACGGACAGCACAAAACGGCTCACTATGCTATTTGTACAGCTTTTATGGCGTTGAGTATGTCGTTGCCGGGAATGATTTCGGGGTGGCTGCAGGAAAAAATGGGTTACGAACATTTTTTTGTTTTTATAATGTTCTGTTCTTTAACAACTTGGCTGATAATTCCATTTTTGAAAATAGATAAAAAATTTGGGAAAAAGAAAATTAATTTTATACAATCAAAATGAAAAAAACAATCCTAATAACAGGCAGCAATGGACAACTTGGCAATGAAATACGCTTGCTTTCATTAAGTTATGAAAATCATTACAATTTCATTTTCACCGATGTTGCAGAACTTGATATAACCAGCAACGATGATTTGCGTGAGTTTTTCAGCCATACAGAAGTTGATATTATTGTAAATTGCGCCGCTTATACCGCTGTGGACAAGGCAGAAGACGATATCGAACTTTGTTATAAAATTAATCGCGATGCTGTTGAAAATTTAGCAAAAATTGCTAACTATTATAATATAAATATTATACATATTTCTACCGATTATGTTTTTGACGGGAAAAGTTATCTGCCATACATCGAAACTATGCCTGTCAACCCGACTTCAATTTATGGAAAATCCAAACTTGAAGGCGAGCAGATTTTGCAAAAAATCTGTCCTGACGCATTAATCATTCGCACCTCGTGGCTGTATTCTTCATTTGGAAATAATTTTGTAAAAACAATGTTGAAATTAGGTAACGAGCGCAAAACTTTGAATGTAGTTTCCGACCAGATTGGGACGCCCACTTATGCTGCCGACCTCGCCAAAACAATTATGCAAATCATTGATTCGGAGAAATTTATTGGTGGAATTTATCATTTTTCAAACGAAGGAGCAATAAGTTGGTACGATTTTACAAAGGCAATTCATCGTATTGCAAAAATTGCAACCTGCTACATCAGCCCCATTGAAAGTAAAAATTTTCCTTCTCGTGCAACGCGTCCGTTCTACAGCGTACTAAATAAAAGCAAAATAAAACAAACGTATAAATCAATAGAAATCCCATATTGGGAAGACAGCTTACAAATTTGCATTGAAAAAATACTGAAATAGTAATAAAAAAATGAATCTATATAATTGTATTTTAATATGTTACAATAGAGTTCAAATAGCTAATGTTTCACAGGAATCGGCACATAAACGATTTTCTTTGTTTTGAAATATTCGTCTGAAAAAAATTCACTTATTTCATAAGTTTCCGCAATATTTTTAAATGGCAAAATTTCGTGTGCTAATTCTCCACCTTTAAGAGTGATTAATCCATTTGGTAAGGTATTTTTCTGTTCTTTGGAAATGTTTTTTTTAATTATTTTAACTAAATCAAACAGTGGCAGCACTGCCCTACTAACAACGAAATCGAATTTTTCATTCTCTTGTTCAATGCGCAATTGCTTTATTTCAACATTTGTTAGTTCCAACGATTTTGAAATTTCAGAAGATACTTTCACTTTTTTGCCCACGCTGTCAATTAAAATGAAATTAACATTTGGAAACAAAATTGCAAGCGGAATACCTGGAAAACCGCCACCGGTACCAACATCTAAAATCTTCGTATTATTTTTAAAATTAATTATTTGCGAAATAGATAATGAATGTAAAACGTGATGAATATACAAATTGTCTATGTCGCGCCGCGAAATCACATTTATTTTTGCATTCCAATCGGAATAAAGCGCAAAAAGTGCCTCAAACTGCACTATTTGCACTTTGGAAAGTGAAGGAAAATATTTTAAAATTCTGTGCATAAAATAATAAGATACCTATTTTTTTTCTCTCATTAAAAATCTTGCTATTCTGCGCGTGTGTTGTGAGAGCAAAATTTCCCTATTCGCAGTAGTTTCTGCCTCGACCTGAGCATTTGAACCGCGGATGGTCAAAAGTTCAAGGTTATAATTATAAGTTACGCTGTAATCATTGGAAAGTTCGTCGAGTGCGACAGGCAAATAGCGAGTGTTATCAACACATACAGAAATACTTACGGCAGAACTTTGAATGAGCGAGACCTTAATTCTATGTTTGTTGAGAACGCCAAAGGCGTGCGACAAACTGTCCTCAAGTACAAACGAAAAATCTCGCGGGCGCAAACTTACAAGTACTTGATTTACACGCAAAATCAGTACAGGAATATCAATAGAGTGCGTTATTTGCCGTTTTATCACCGAACCAAACTGCTCCGGCGTGTAAAATGGGCGCACATAAAGCGGAATATTCTCATTTTCAAGAGGTTTAATAGTTTTGGGGTGGATAATTTGCGCTCCGCTGTAAGCCAATTCTACAGCATCGGCATAAGTAAGTTCCGGTATTAAAACCGTGTTAGAAAAAATTCTCGGATCTGCATTCAAAATTCCCGGTACATCTTTCCAGATTGTAACACTTTGAGCATCAAGTAGATTCCCTACAACCGCCGCCGTATAATCTGAACCTTCGCGCCCAAGAGTGGTAGGGTCGCCTTTGTGATTTGCACCGATAAATCCTTGCCCTGTATAAATTGTATATTGCTGAAAATCAACTGCTTTTTTTAAATTAATACGGCTCTGCTCCATATTGATATTTGCCTCGCGGAAATTACTGTCGGTAATAAGTAATTTTCTCATATCAAGCCATTTATTATCAATATTTTGCGTTATTAAATAATTGGAAATAATTTTTGTAGAAATTATTTCACCAAAAGAAACGAGACGGTCGTACCAGCGGTCGTAATCGTTGCCTATTCCATTTATAATCAATTCTTTAATCTCTGTAAAAATGGGAATTAGAATTTCGTCTGTTTTTTTTTCTGTAACGAAAAGTTGATTGCAAATTTCACGATGAAATTGCTCTACATCAGCAAGTTGCGCAAGCGCTTCGTCTTTTTTGGCTTGCATAAAATAATCAAGTACGCGCTCCATTGCGTTGGTAGTTTTGCCCATTGCCGAAACAACAATAAATAAATTATCTACAACATTGGAAACTATTGATACAATGTTTTTTATCCCTTCTGCTGAGCGCACCGACGCTCCTCCAAATTTATATACAATCATTTGAAAATAAAAAATAATAACATTTTACTTAATACTTTAATATCATACAGAAAATTATTTTTTAGAGTACATATCAAAAGTATTCATAATTTTTTTAACAAAAGCCGCTGCACTTGCACCCCGCACCGGTCCATATTTGACAATCGGGTCGGAATAGTAATACGGTTCATTTTTTTTGATTAAAAAAAACTCAACATTGTCATCCCAAATTTGCGGATTTCTCCCGTATTTCTTTGTCAAAGCAATTGCATCAAAAATATGCGCCGGTCCGACATTATATGCAGCAATAATAAACTTTTTTCTCTCTGTCGGGTCTTCAATAATCTTAAAATTTTGTTCCAATTGTTGCAAATATTTTATTCCTGCCTTAATATTTGGCTCAGGTTGGTAAAATGCCGAGTCAGCAAGCCCCATATTCTTTGCTGTGACAGGCATAAGTTGCATTATTCCGACAGCGCCAGCCCACGATGTAAGTTCGGGTCTGAAATTTGATTCGGCGAATGCCACTGCAGCCACAAGCCGCCAATCCCAGTCGATATTTTGTGCATATTTTTTAAAATAATTGTCATAAGGCGAAATATTGCCGTGTGGAATGCGAATTTGATTACCGGAATGTTGAATACTTTGTCTCCAATATTTTCGCCGAAGCCGACTGATAAGTTGCTGCGTACTTTTATTGTTTTCCCATTTATTAATAATATTTTGTAAATCAACACTTTGAGTACTAACCATCCACCCGTTTCGTTGATAAAAACCGACATGCAAAGAAAAGTCAAGTTGACGATAAACAGGTTTGAAAAGCAGTGCAGTATTGTAATATGCGAGCGTAAAATCGATGCTGTCTAATGCAACAAGTTCAATTAAATCCTCGCTTGTAAGAGAATCAGGAGCGTAAACAATATCAATCCCGCCGCCAATTTCCTGATTTAAACTTTTCAGACGTACATCAAAAATCGAATTGTGCTTAACCATAACAGTTTTAGTGTTCAGTTCTGAAATAATTGCAAGCGAATTGCTGCCTCCTCGTTGTACCAAAACAAGATAAGAATCGGGTTGTGGAAAAACGAAAGTTAAACTGCGCTTTAACTCTTTGGTTTGCACTACATTATATGCAGCAATATCTACTTTTCCACTATCTAAAAGTGCAGCCATTTCCTGCTCGTTGTCGGCGACTGTAACTTTCAACGGCAATTCCATATATTGCGCCAAATTTTGCGCCAACTCGTAGTCAAAGCCCATAAATTCATCTTGAAAAAAGAAGTAAGATGTTGGACTATACATAGTTACAACACGAAGAGTATCTTTCGGCAATGTGTGTACAGTCGGTTTTTCATTTTTATTATTATTTTTACATGAAAAAATAAAAAAAATAATTAAAATTAACTCTAAATATTTGAAAATGAGTTTCATACAAATTCAATATTTTCATTATCAATCGTTTCCAAACCGTTTAGTCGCAAATATACCTGCGCTGTTGCCACCACATCTTTTTGGCAGTAAGTTGCAATACGCTGTAAATCATTATCTTTGTAAAAAACATTAGCAACCATGCTGCCGTCAATGTCATCTTTTGGAGTGGGGATATCGAGAATTGCCGTGAGCAGTTTTAGTGCGGTATAATTTTTCGTATCGCCAAATTTCCACATATCAAGCGTGTCTAAGAACTGAAGTTCCCATGGTTTTTTCCCTGCAATCTGCAAAAGTTTTGGCAACTCTATTCTATTGATAATCATACGTCTGCAAAGGTATGGAATATCAAATTCCTTTATATTGTGTCCGCAAAGAGTATGAGTAGAAGATTTACAAAATTTTGTTAAAAGGTTCTTAAAATCAATTAATATATTGCGCTCGTTTGCATCGGCAAATGATGTTACACGAAAAGCCGCTTTCCCGTTTTTCTCAAACAAAAACCCTGCTGATATACATACAATTTTGCCGAATTCCGAATAAATCCCTGCATTACGTTCAAAACTTTCTGCGGATGTGATTTGAGCAAATTTTTCCGGCTGCCTAATTGCCAATTGAGCAAATTTCTCGTCCCAACAATGCTGTATTTCGTCAGATAAATCTGAGTAATACATCACTTGCGGTACTGTTTCAATATCAATAAAAAGAATTTTTTGTAATTCTAAATTCATTTTATATATTTTTTTTTGCAAAAATAATATATTTTTTATTTAAAAAAAGGGATTATACGAAATATCATTGTCAAAAATATTGGTTTGCTCATGCTTTTTAACAAATTTTACTATTTGAGTTGTAAGCGGCAGGATAATTATTTCATAAAAAGTTTTCATTGCTGTTTGTGTTAATATTAATAAAATCAACGATTTAAGAGGAATAATTCCGCTAAACGCAATAGAGAAAAACACAAGCGAATCGGCGCCTTCGCCTCCGAGTGTCGAAACTATTGCACGCAACGAAAATCCACGTCCCGCTTGGGCAATTTTCATTTTACTCATTATATAAGCATTTAAAAATGAGCCGGTTAAAAAGGCAATAAAACTTGCTATTGTCAATCGTAGCGTGTTTCCCATGACAAACGAAAATGCTTCCTGATTTGTAAAATTTTCCGACGACGGCAAAATAATTGCCAAGCGAAATATTGCAACAGCGATGAAATTCATCAAAAATCCGTACCATATTATTGTACGTATTGCGCGATAGCCCCAAACTTCGGCTATCAGGTCATTGACAACATACGAAATCGGAAAAATCAACAATCCGGCGGTTGCCTCAAAAGGTCCGATTGTGATTAATTTTTGTTCGACAATGTTCGCAACAATTAAACAGGTGGCGAAAAGCAAAGATAAAAAGAGGTAGGTCGGTGAATATTTTTTGTTCATACTTGTTTTTAACGTGGTTATCAAGCACACGAATTGTTAAAAAATAAATAATTTGGCGGCAAAATTATGATATTTTTGTCAAAATTCCAAGTTTATAAAAATCAAAAAGTAAAAATGAAGGATTATTTGAAATTAAATTTTTGATTAACAGCGGTTTAATTATTTTAAAAGTAAAAGAAATAATTTTTTGTAAATGCAGTTTTTTTATTTTCAAATAAAAAGAAAGGATTTTTGAATTTTGCTGAATTTCAGGATATTTACCTGATTTATAAATATTTAGAAGCGTTTGTAACCCGAGTTCGGTTTTTTTCAAAAAAGTTCTGTTATCCTCAAGTCCAACATGATATACAGGATTATCAATCATTTGAATATCAATATTTTGTCGTTGCAATTCTATTCCAAACAGAGTATCTTCGTGTCCGTATTGTTTGATTGATTCGTCAAAACGAACTTTTTTAAAAATATTTTTATCAATCAGAAAGTTAGGAGTTGTAAAGACTTTGTATTTCTCTCTGATTTTCAAGTTTTTAGGATTAAATTGCTCACGCGATTTCCCGTATTTTTCAACTAATGAATAATCTTTATCTATTATTTTTTTATAAATTCTGCCGCCTGAAATTACACAATTTTTCTGAAATAATTTCACATATCGTTCCAAAAAATCGCTTCCGGCAATTTCCGCATCGCAATCCAAAAAGAGCAAATATGGATATACTGCATTGTCAGCCAAGTGATTACGAATTGCAGCACGCCCGATATTTTCCGTAAAAATTGAATATTTAACATACGATAGATGTTCTACACTTTTATTTTCCGCAAGATATTTTTTTGAGCCATCTTCTATTACAACTATCTCAAAATCAACACATAACATATTTGCCTGACTATGTAAATCATTTACAAGTTTCCTTATATCATAATTATATGTTGGAATTAAAATTGACAGCATAAATATTTGAAAATAAACAAATTACAATTTTCCTTTAATGATTTTCAAAAGAATTTTCTCTTCGTTTTCCCAACAGTTTTTTTGTGCAAGATAATAAAAACGTGAGGTATCTATTCTATTTTCAAGCATATCATTTATGATTTTGGCTAAAAATTTCGGTTGGTAATGGTCAATCAAAACGCCGGTATTGTAAGTATTGACAAAATCGTGAATTTCCGGGAAATCTGTAGCAAGCACTGGAACTCCCGCCCGTAGATAGTCAAAAATGCGGTTAGGCAATGAATAATAGTAACTTAACCCAATATTATCGAGCAGGCAAAGCCCAATGTCTGCCCCTTTTGTATAACGAAAAAGTTCGTCCGGTTGCTTTTTACCGAAAAAAGTAACTTGGTTCATAAGTTTCATATTTGCAACTTTTTCCATAAGTTTTCGCTTTATATCGCCCTCGCCTATAATCACCAGCAAAACATTTTTATTTACGTATGGCATCGCATCAATAACCCACTCAAGCCCGCGCCCGACATTTATTGCACCCTGATAGAGAATAATTTTTTTATTTGGAATAAAAAATTTACCTTTTTCCTCTGTAACTTTTTGAAAATAAGGCACATTACGCACAACTTGCATTCGCATTCTATACAAACGGCGATAATAATCCGAAACGGACTGGCTTACGGTGTATGTACTTCTGAGTTTTGGAAAGATGGAACTTTCTATTTTTGTCCAAACCTTTTTTACAAATTTACGATGTTGAAGTTCAGGCGTTTCCGGAAAAATTTCGTGTGCATCAAAAATTAATCTTGTTTTTTTATATTTTGATGCGTAATAATTAGCCAAAATTGTATCGGTATCGTTTGCTAAAAAAATATCTGCTTTTGAACGAATTAACAAAAAAAACAAACGAATGTTAAATTCAGCATAAAAAAAGACTTTCCTTCTGAAAATCAGGCGCATACGTTTTGTTTGGAAAGGCAAATTAAGCGGCAGAGAATTAGACAATTCTCTGCCGACCAGCAAAACGTCAAAATCGTTTTCAAACAAGGTGTTAGCCACTTTTAGCACTCGCTGGTCGGTGGAAATATCGTTGGTAACAGAAATGATAATTCGTTTTTTCATTGTGCAAAAATAATGAAATTTAGCGAATTTTTACCTCATCAACAGAGAAACTGCCCATATCTGAAGAAAAAGTATGTATTTTATTGATAAACAATAATTTATTAATATTATTATTCTCAAAATATGAAGCGCGATTGTAGGGAATTTTCTTTGTTAATATATCGGTGTAAATTGTTTCTTGTGAATTTCTCAATGAATCTAAAATTGTATTATCTTTCTGTAAATCAATAATTTGATTGGGAATATCATAGCCATAATTATAGTAAAATTGTGCGTCAATACCCATTTTATTTTTAAAAATAAAAATCTTATTTGGATTTTCTCTTACAAAAGTGGATTCGGCTTGATTATTTTCAATGTTAAAATGATTATTTGGGAAAATTCCAAAACAAAAATTCCATAAAAACATCGAAATTGATAGATAAATTATGATTTTTTTATCAAAAATAATGAATTTTTCAATAAAAAATGGAATAATAAAAGGCAGAGCAACTAAAAATTCGCTATTCCCCTCGGAGATGAGCGCAAAAATCAAAAGCAATACAAAAACCACAGCATAAGTTGAAGAAAATTTATCATTTCTTAACTTTTCTTCCTTTTTAAATTTTAAGTTTTTCAAATAATAAATCGCTGAAAATAAACAAATTACAATACTAACAGCCACAATATAAAATGCAGGAATAAATTTAAAAACGTAAGGTACAATACCATTGATTTGAAAAAAAGTTCGAACAAAACCAATTGCCAAAAGCACAAAATTTTGCAGTCCAAAATTAATATTTGCATCGGGCGAAGTGTAAAAATCAGCAACAAAAAAGACTAAATTCTTAATGGAAAATGGCGTATCATTTACATAAACCATTATTAATGAATAAATTATCAAAACAATTAAAGTTGGAAGTGCAAACAACAAAATATGTTTCAGTTTTTTCGTAAAAATGAAACCCACAAACATTCCAATGCCAAAAATAAGCGCAATTTGATGAAACAAAACTGCCAAAGAAATTATTAATGATGAAAAAACAATATTTTGTAATTTATTATTTTTCAGATATTTAATGAAAAAATAAGTAGCAACTAACGAAAAGAAAATCGGAATAATATACGCCTCCGCCTCAACAGCAAAACGCATAAAACCAAAACTGCACGCAGCAAAAAAAATCCAAATATTTGCACGTTTATCATCGTTTTTTTGCAGCAACAGGATTTTTTGAAAAATTAAAAGACAAAAAACAGCAAAAATTCCATTGGTAAATTCCATCATCGACAAGGTATCGACATTAATATGAATCTGCTGTAATAAATTGTTTATCAGCGAGTTAAACCAGCAATACAACAAATGATGAGGGAAAAACAATAACCCGTTCCATCGCACGTTTCCGGCATAATTCAGAGAATCGGAAAGCGGATTCCTGTTTGGAAAAAACAGAAAAATTACCAAAAAACAGGCGAGTAACAGATAAAAAACGATTTTTTGATTTATATTTTCAATCTTATATTTCATCGGTTTTATTTTTCGAGATAATCAATAATTTTTTTGTATAAACTTATGTGATAATTATTTGAGTTTTCAACAACAGACGTATTGTGCCAAAGCAAACATAAATCTCCATTGTAATATGAAGTATTGTCAATCAGCATTTTTACATAGTCAAATGCCTGATTTTCAGACAAATTCATATAACGGTCATCGCTCAATGTGCCATCCATTACAGTAAGCGGATGCAAAACAAGTGATGTAACTTTCTGATTTTCAGGATTTATCCAACGAACATTGCGGCAAGTTCCCAGTCGAAATCCGGCAATATCGGCATAAGACATTGTAAAATCGTCGGTTATGCCTGCATTTATAAAATTTTCAAAATCGCACGGCTCAATGTTACAAAGATAATGATTTCTGTTTGAGGTAATTATGCTCGCAGTTGTCTTTTCAAGTGATGATTTTTCTTTTTCAATTAGATTGGAATTTCGTGCGGCTGCATAACTTGTATGCAAGCCAATTTTTACCTGATTTTCATCACAAAAAGAAACAAATTTCCTAAAATCATTTCCGAACAATTTATAATGAGTTCTATCTTCTCTTTCAATTTTATTTCCGACAAGCACAAAAGCAATTTGTTCTATATCTTTGGTTTTCAAACGTTTATTTTGTTCAAAGAAGAATGGAAAAGTATAAAAAGGGTCATTTTCTAATTTGCCGAAAAAAGTTTTCAGAGCAATTCCTGCATTTTGTTTACGAAAAACAGCGCCCAAAACGCTTCGGATATTACGATAATGCGCTAAATAATCTACATCGTGCGTCAAATATATTTTGTTAATTCCTGTTTTTTCAGCAGGAATTGCTATTCCATTTTTTCTCAACAAATTACGAAAAGCAACTCCATATTCATCAACTATTGGTCTATGTAAAAATTTTGCTCGAAAAGGTAGAGATTCTTTTGCTAAAAAACGTCCGTGTTCATCACGTTTTTTATTTATAAGTTCCTCATAACGTGAGAGTAAGAAAAAACTTGAGGCAATAATATCGGCATTTAAAATAATCGTATCTGTGCGTTTTTCAACCGTAGGTTCGCCAAACAGGAGCGGAATATTTTCCCAGATTTTCAAAGGGAGGGCTGGTAACGATTTTTTTGTATGAAAAACCGTTTTGTCAAAAAAATCCGACTTCCTGATTACAATTTTGTATTTTTCAAACTCATTTTCATCCGAAATATAAGCAAATAAACTTTCATCTTTTTTATCAAAATAAAAGTTTGTAAGGATATTGAAAATATATGTGATTGAGTCGTTCATTTCGTGCAAATTTTATTGCAAATTTACTTGAAATTTTTAATTTTAATATCGTTTTTGATATTTTTATCATTTTTTTTCTAATTCAAAAAAGTTTTTTAACTTTGCGCCTTTAAATTATGCAATAATTTGGATAACATATATGACAATAATTTCATTAATCAAGCAAGTTCCGCTGCCTTCGGAGATGAGAATGGGCGATGACGGACTAATGGACAGAACCAAAGCAAAATCCATTATCAATATTGACTGCCAATTTGGACTTGAGGCGGGTTTACAGTTGAAAAAACAGCATCCGGATGCACGTATGATTGCATGTTCGATGGGTCCCGGTTCGTTTGAAGCGGCTTTGAAAACAGCAATCTCAATGGGTTATGATGAGGCATACCTGTTGTCGGACAGAAAGTTAGGCGGCTCCGATACTTATGCAACCGGATTGTCTATCAGTACGATGCTCAAACATCTCGGTTTTACCAAAGACAGCAAAGAGCCGTTTATCATTTTTGCAGGAAGGCAAACTTCCGATGGTGATACGGCACATGTTCCTTCGCAGGTTGCCGAAAGTATAGGTATTCCTCAGGCGACTTTTGTTGAGCGCGTTACTTCCAATGATGACGGCACAATTACAGCACGCCGTATTATTGAGGGAGGATATCAAATGTTAAAATTGCCGATGCCATGCCTTGTTTCCCTTACCCCAACAGGTGTAAAACCGCGCAAACCATCCTTAATTGGCGCTATCAAAGCGCGTTTTGCAAAAATAAATGTTCTGACGGTTGATGATATTAAAATGACCGAAGAACAGCAAAAACTTATCGGAATAAATGGCTCGCCGACAATTGTTGCAGCCATTGCAAATATAGAAAGCGACCGCCCGCCTGTGGCTTTGGCAACGGGGCAAGGAGAACAGCAACTTGTCAACAGTTTTATTTCCGAATGGGAAAGAGGCGGCAATGTGATGCAGACAAAGGAGAAGGTTGAAAAAGAAGCGAAAGAAGCACCTGATTTCCCTGTGACAGATATACGCGGTGAAAGTAAGGGGATTTTAACATGGGCTGAAATTACCAACGTAAAAATCGCACGTCCATCTCTGGAATTACTCACCCCCGCTCGTCATTTGGCTAACCAACTTGGCGGAGATACAAAAATTTCGACTGTATTAATTGGGAAAAACATAAAATCGTTGACAAATATATTATTTGAACACGGCTCGGATGAGGTTATCATTGTTGAAAAAGATGAACTTGAAGAATATCTTGTTTTGCCGTTTTCGGATATTATTACTCAAATTATTTATGAACGGAAGCCGGAAGTTGCACTTTTTGCGGCTACAACTGCCGGGCGCGAACTTGCTCCGCGTATTGGTATGAAAACTGGTTCCGGCGTTACTGCCGACTGCACAGGACTTGATATGGGCGATTATATTGACCGAAAGAACAAACAGATTATTCGTCCTATTTTGCATTCGCGCCGTCCTACATACGGAGAGAGCAAACTTGCAACAATTCTCGGTTTTGTTTTTCCTCAGATTTCTACCGCTCGTGCAGGTACTTTCCCTGTTCCGATACTGCAACAGGGGCGCACAGGGGCGATTTCGGAGTTTAAACCTATATTAAAATCTGAAGATTTTGTTACACAAATTATTGAAACCAAACGTGGTGAAGGTGGCTTACAATCGCTTTTTGATGCAGATATTATTGTTGCCGGTGGGCGCGGAACAGTTGGAGATGGACTGAAACTCGTTCAGCAACTTGCCGATGCACTCAAGGAGAAAGGAATTAAGGCAGAATGGGCTTGTTCGCGTGTGGTTGTTGATAATGGTTTTGCCGAATATGCTCGCCAAATTGGGCAAACCGGAAAAACAGTACGTCCAAAAGTTTATATCGCTATCGGAATTGCAGGTGCTATTCAGCATATTGCAGGGATAAAGGAAAGTGGAAAAATTGTTGCTATTAACAACAATTCCAAAGCGCCAATTTTCTGCCACGCCGATTTTGGTATTATAGGAAATTACGAAGATATTATCCCCGAACTTATAGAAAAAGTTCAAGCCGGATTTACCTTTGGGCTTGAGGCAAAATAAATGTTTTGCCATTTTGGTAGAAAAATTTTAGCAGAAATTGTCTGCTATTCAAAAAAAATCAGTATTTTGTTAATGGTTAGCAGTGTTGAAAATATTATTTAAGTGTTTGATTTTCAACTATAAAAAAATTATGCAATTATGCAATCGTTTTTAATTTTTCTTAGCCAAAATTTATGTTAATAATGTTAAAAAAATCGATTTTATTTTGTATAATTAATTGTATATTCTGCATTTTGAATGCTCAAAATGTGGAATTTTTTGGTTATATAAACGATATGCCCTCCGGAATTTGGCTAAATCAGCCGACATCAACATTTTATTGGCAAAATATTCTTCATAACAGGATGAATTTTGGATGGCAAATTAATAAAAATTTTCGGTTTGATGCCAGCGCACGTACACGGTTGCTCACCGGCAGTTCTCAAATGTTAGATGCGAACCAAATCAATGCCGACAAAGGAGTGGTAGATATGTCGTGGAACGTATTTGGAGGAGAAAATGCAATCTTAAATATGTCTTTGGACAGGTTAAATTTTACGTTTGAGAAAAACAAAATTTCACTCACTCTTGGACGGCAGCGAATAAATTGGGGACAAAATTTTGTGTGGAATCCCAATGATATTTTTAACACATATTCGTTTTTTGATTTTGATTATCCCGAACGTGCCGGCTGCGATGCTTTGCGCGCTATTTATTATCATTCGGCGGTTTCATCCTCCGAATTTGCCGTTTCGTTAAGTCACAAAAATGAAATTACTGCTGCTGCAATGCACCGCTGGAATTGGAAAAACTTTGATTTTCAAGTAATTGGAGGTGTTATCAATGCAGGCGGAACGAAATTTTCGCAAAATAATTATGCTGATTCTGTTTCATATCTTCCTGCCGATTTGGTAATTGGAGGTGCGTGGTCGGGCGACATTAAAGGTATCAGTTGTAGAGGCGAATTTTCGTATTTCCACTCATTAGAAAAGCATAGCGATTGGGAAGCCAAAAATACCTTTACTGCATCTGTCGGATTGGATTACACTTTTTCCAATTCACTTTTTTTGCAGACGGAAGCCCTTTACAATACTATAAACGATGAAAATGTACTATTGGGAAACGGAATTATTGGAATTTATTCGCAGCCACTGTCGGCAAAAAATCTATCGTTTGCAAAATGGAATATCTTCACACAGGCAACCTATCCGTTTTCTCCGCGCTTGAATGGTTCTGTCTCCTCTATTTATTATCCTGATAGAAAAGGAGGTTATGCAGGTTTTTCAATTGATTATTCGCTTATACAAAACCTGAATTTAGCACTTTTCATGCAAACTTTTTATATTTCTCTCAATCCTAAGCCATTGGAATGCTTTTTGGGTTTTGTTCGTTTGAAATATTCATTTTAAAATTTCAATTTCACGCCATCTTCATTAATTGATAAAACGCTTTGTTTTCCAAAAATCACGGGAAAATTGTTGTCGGTATGCCCTGCCGGAAAATTAAAACACACAGGAAAATCGTACTCACTCACAGCATCGGAAATAAGTTCATAAACCGTTTTCAACATCAGCAGGTCTTCTTCATATTCTGTAAATTGTCCGACTAAAAGTCCTGATAATGAGGCAAATACGTCACCAAGTCGCAGATTTTGCAACATACGGTCAATATGATATGGCTGTTCCCCAATATCTTCAATTAAAAGAATTTTGCCTGAAAAATCGGGTTCAAAGCAGGTTCCACGCAGTCCTAATAGTACCGAAAGATTTCCCCCAATGATTTTTCCATGTGCTTGTCCGAAACGATTAAGTTCGTGATTTTCAATATTATATTCAGTAATTTTTCCAAATAAAATATTTTTCAAATTTACCACAGACAAACTATTAGGCTGCTCGCCGATATTTTTTGCCATTGAACTATGAACTGAGGCGATGTCAAAATGCGTAACCGCACTATGCAAAACCGTAACATCGCTAAAACCAACAATCCATTTAGGATTTTGCTTAAAGCGCGAAAAATCAATTTTATCAATTATTTGCATCAGTCCATAACCACCTCTGCTGCAAAATATTGCACGAACATTTTCATCATCAAGCGCGTTTTGCAAATCAAATATTCGCTGCTCTTCCGTGCCTGCGAACCGCCCGTAACTTTCGCGCACAAATTTTCCTTCTGATACACGCAAACCCCACTGACACAATACTTTCGCAGCATTATTTATCAACAGCCCGTCAATATTGCCCGCAGGCGATACAAAACGAACTTCGTCATTATTTTTGAGAAATGGAAGTAACATTAAAAACTCATTTTAGTAACTATATACAAAAAATACCCAGCATAAATTTTATAAAAAAAACGCTGATCTTTTCTGCAAAGGTACAAAAAATGCGAATATAAAAGTGACTACCATAGATTTGCAACCCGATTTTTTTTATCGCTTTTTGGCATTTAAAATGCCATACTCAGTCTCTCTGCATGTGTAATGCAGAGAGACTGGTTTAATTGTTACAACCATTGATTAATGTACACTTTTGTCGAACACATAAGCACAAGGCAATTCGCCCGACAATTCCATTACAATGCTGTCATTTTGGATATAATAAGCCGTGGGAAAATCATTTGTTAAGCGAAACAGTTCTTTTGAATAATTTTTAATTGTAAAATTCGGTTGAAAAATTTCCGTAAATTTCTTTTCAATAATGGAATCTCCCAACGCTAATCCAATTACCTTATCTACAACGCCTGACCGTTTATATTCGTTCAAATTGGCAATCGAATTTAGACAATGTGGACAAGTGTATGAAAATGCAAACACCAAATAGGTGCTATCTTTGGAAGTTGTTACAAAATCTTTCAATGCAGTGTTTTTTATCGCTCGGGCTTGATATTCTTTTTGGTTTTTACTTTTTCCGACATAACGAAAAGTATAGCCCGACATGAATGCAACTAAACACATAAAAATCAACGCTGTAAGAGCAATCCATTTGTTCAGATAATTCTTATTTTCGCCTTTTCGCCACACAGAAAACAACAAATAAAGCAGTATCGCATTGCGTAAAAAAGTGATAATTGGAGAAGTATTTAACACAGTAATTTTTCCGAAACAACCGCAATTTTCTATACCATTAAAAATAAATCCATACGCATAAATAATTGTAAAACCTGCCACTAAAACCAAACCAAAAAGAGCCGACCTCTTCTGCCAAACTTGAAAAATAAGCAGTAAACCGACAGAAATTTCTGCGAAAATGATGAGAGGTGTGATAAATTGCAGATTTCCAAATCCATATTGAGTAATTACATTTGAAAAAACCGAAATATCAATCGCTTTTGCTGTGCCGGAAATCAGAAATACCAAACCCGAAATTAAACTGTATATTTCTATTCTTTTGTTCATTGTTTTGTAATATAAAAAAAAGGTTGTTCTCTTTTAAAACAACCTCTTTCCTGAATTAATCACTTTGTTGTCGCCACACACTTGTAGGTGATACCTGTTCCTTTTGTCATATAAGATGCATAATCTTCGCAAGTGCTAAAAGATGATACAAGATTCGCAGGAACATCTATTGGCTCACCAACAGCAGTACCCGTGGCATCAAACATAGTACAAGTACAGCCGTTTGCAGTGGTGCTACCACCTGGTTCATCTTTTTTGCACGACACTACAAATGCGCTCAAACCCATTACGGCAACTACGCCTACTAAGAAAAATTTCTTTTTCATTTTAAAATACGATTAACCTTATACTATCGCGAGGTTTTTAAAAATTAATAATTATTTGATATATAAAAATTTATGTAAAAAATATTCAAATTAAATTTTTGGCAATAAAAAAACAGACTTAAATATCCGTCTTATATGGTCGTGAGAATTTACCTTAATGTCAAAATAAATAAGCCCATAACCATGCGAGTTTTCATTATTAATTCTTGACATTTTTTGAAATTTCTCACGTTTCATAAAACAAGATATAGCAAACGCTATTTTATATGTCTTATAATGTGCTTGTTAGCACTGTATTTTTATTTATTTCATTTATAAAAATTTATATTAAAAAAACGCTGCAAAGGTAATACATTTTTTCTATTAAAAAATTTTTTATAAGAAAATTTATATTTTTTTTTATGTATACCAGTATATTTACCTAATTTATATTGTAAATTAATGATATACAAAGTTTTAGAATAATTTGCATTTTTTTGTAATCTATTGGTTATCAATGTATTAAATCAACGATTAGGCATATATACGGGTAGTCACATATGGTATTGCTAAGTATGTATAATATATTTGTATAAAATTATGTGCCAAAAATCAATAATTTATTGGGTTTAATCTATACTTATTTTAGCAATGTCAGATAATGAATATAAATATAAATCGGATATTTTACCTAAATTTCTTGTAATTATTTGAGAGTGAATTCCGTTACTCATATAAATATATATTTAATTAGCAATACCATAAATATTTATTACAGAGAAAAGAGAAATTTTTCATGCTTTGCAAGGTATTTTTCTATATGGGTACTCCCATTTTTTTATTCTTCTTCGTCTGTTGTTTCTTCATCAATTATTTCTTTGTCAGAATCAAGATCTTCCTCCAAATATGATTTGGTATCTCCGTTTGTAATTTCTTCATTTTCAGAGGAAATAGCAACTTCTTCATCTTCTTCTTCGGCATCAACTTTGCAAACAGAGGCGATTTCGTCATTACGCTTTTCAAGATTAATCAAGCGGACGCCCTGAGCCGCACGCCCCATTACGCGAACCGAAGCAACGCTCAGGCGAATTGTAATTCCCGATTTATTAATAATCATCAAATCGTTATCATCTGCAACGAGTTTGATAGATACCATCTTACCTGTTTTATCGGTAATATTCATTGTGCGCACACCTTTTCCGCCGCGATTTGTGATGCGGTAAATCGGCACAACTTCACCGTTTTCTTCAACTTCGTCAAGGCGTGAACGTTTGCCATAACCTTTTTCGGAAACAACAAAAACAGTTTCTTTAGAATCTTTTGGGACACAAATCATTCCTACAACCTCGTCTGCACCATCTTCGTCGAGCGTCATTCCGCGTACTCCCGTTGCAGTGCGTCCCATTTGGCGCACTTTAGATTCGTGGAAACGAATAGCACGCCCATTGCGGTTGGCAAGTACAATTTCGCTGTCGCCATCTGTAAGACGCACCTGAATCACCTCATCGTCTTCGCGAATGGTGATTGCATTTACACCATTTTGACGCGGGCGCGAATACGCCTCCAAACTCGTTTTCTTTATAACTCCATTTTTTGTACAGAAAACTATATAATGACTTTCTACAAACTCCTTACTATCAAGTCCTTTTATACGAATAAAAGCATTTACTTTGTCGTCGCTTTCTATGTTCAGCAAATTTTGAATTGCACGTCCTTTTGAAGTTTTTGTTCCTTCGGGAATTTCATAAACTTTTAACCAATAGCACCGCCCTTTTTGCGTAAAGAAAAGCATTGTGCTGTGCATTGAAGCAGGATAAATATATTCGATGAAATCTTCATCTCTTGTTTCACCACCTTTTGAACCCATTCCGCCGCGCCGCTGCGTGCGAAATTCTGCCAAAGGCGTGCGTTTTATATAGCCCAAATGCGAAATTGTAATAATCATTTCGTCATCGGAATAAAAATCTTCGGGATTGAATTCTTCGGAAGCATACACAATTTCCGTGCGGCGTTTGTCTCCGTATTTATTTTTTATTTCAATTAATTCATCTTTGATAATTTGCATCCGTAATTCAATTTTTCCCAAAATATCCTTCAAATGCTCAATCAAATTCAAAAGTTCCTGATATTCAGTACGGAGTTTGCTCTGTTCCATTCCTGTGAGTTGGCGCAAACGCAATTCTACAACGTAACGTGCCTGTGTATCAGAAAGTTCAAAGCGTTCCATCAATCTGTTGCGGGCTTCGTCTGCGGTTTGTGAAGAACGGATAATTTGAATTGCCTCATCAAGATTATCAAGTATAATAATCAGTCCTTCAAGCAAATGAGCGCGTTTTTGTGCTTCGTCCAATTCAAATTGTGTACGCCGCGTAACAACATTGTGCCGATGTTCCACAAAATAATGTATCAAATCCTTCAAATTCAACTGACGCGGACGCCCCCTTACCAATGCAATATTATTTACACTGAAAGATGACTGTAAAGCAGTGAGTTTGAATAATTTATTAATGACAACATTTGCATTTGCATCTTTTTTAACATCTACAACAATTCTCATTCCCTCGCGGTCGGATTCGTCATTGACATTTGAAATTCCTTCAAGTTTTTTATCTTCAACTAACTCTGCAATATGCTGTATGAGTTCTTTTTTATTAACTCCGTATGGAATTTCGCGCACTACAATTTTTTCGCGTCCCGTTTTTTGGTCAATTTCTATCTCAACTTTTGAACGAATAACAATACGTCCTCGACCGGTTTCAAACGCTTCCCGCACGCCGGCATAGCCGTAAATAATACCGCCTGTCGGAAAATCCGGAGCCTTTATATATTTTATTAACTCGCTGATTTCTATATCATTATTGTCGATATAAGCAACTGTGGCATCAATAACTTCCGAAAGATTGTGAGTCGGCATATTTGTTGCCATTCCAACAGCAATACCGGACGAACCATTCACCAGTAAATTAGGTATTCGCGAAGGCAATACAATCGGTTCTTTGAGCGTATCGTCAAAATTATTTTGA
Organism: Paludibacter sp.; assembly: GCA_009781075.1. GTDB lineage: Bacteria > Bacteroidota > Bacteroidia > Bacteroidales > Paludibacteraceae > WRGS01. Next base: position 32,570 of record WQYU01000007.1, read on the forward strand.
AAATCAACAGTTTCCTTGTCAATATCAAGCAACATTTCTTCGGCAATTTTCATCAAACGTGCTTCGGTATAACGCATTGCTGCCGGACTGTCGCCATCAATAGAGCCATAATTGCCCTGCCCGTCAACCAACGGATAACGCATTGCCCAGGGTTGCGCCATACGCACAAGCGTGCCATAAATTGACGAATCGCCATGTGGGTGATATTTACCCATAACTTCGCCGACAATACGCGCCGACTTTTTATACGGTTTGTCCGAAGTGTTGTTCAACTCGTTCATACCGAACAAAACACGGCGATGAACGGGTTTAAAACCATCGCGCACATCGGGCAACGCACGCGAAACAATTACCGACATTGAATAATCTATGTACGACGAGCGCATTTCCTCGTCAATATTTACTTGAATAATTCTATCTTCTGCCATTTATTTCAATTATGAATTTTTCTTACTGCCAAAACATCAATGCCGTAAGAATCAGAGTTTTAACTAATACCCAAAAAAGTGTGCTAAATTACTGCTTTTTTTTGAATTTACCAAGAAAATCTGTTGTTTTAATTACCTTAAATTTCAAATATTATCACATAATTTTATTTTGAAAAATTTTGTGATAAATCTTCATTTTTTTTTATGCTGTAAATGAGTAATTTACCAAAAAGTTGCATAAAACCTATCTATTTTTTGTACATTTTTATATAAAATTCATAATTATTGTACTAATTTTGCAGAATAATTTTATTAACAAATATAAACAACCTTATGAAACTTGTAAAATTCTAAATTTAAAGTTATCATAATTTATTTTTTACGAAAAAAATGTCATTAGTAATAAAAGAAGTTAGCACAAAAAGCGAATTGAAAAAGTTTATTCGTTTTGACGTGGAATTATTTAAGGGAGATAAATATTTTTGCCCTCCACTTGAATTTGACGAACTGAACTCACTCAGGAAAGATAAAAATCCTGCTTTTGAAGTCTGTGAAGCAGTTTATTTTATAGCCGAGAGGAATGGAAAAATTGTCGGGCGCATCGCCGGAATTGTCAACCATCGTGCTAACGAGCAGTGGAACGTGAAAAAAGTGCGCTTCGGATGGTTTGATTTCATAGATGACTTGGAGGTTTCTGCCGCTTTGCTCGATAAAGTTGCACAATGGGGGCGTAGCAAGTCAATGGAAATTCTAAATGGTCCTGTCGGCTTCACCGATTTTGACCATCAGGGGCTTCTGCTTGAAGGTTATGAATACAATTCGCCGATGGCAAGTTTGTATAATTATCCGTATTATGTGAAACATTTTGATTCTTACGGACTTACAAAAGAAATTGATTGGATTGAATACCTTGTGACAGTGCCTACTGCAATTCCGGAAAGGATGGAGCGTATTGCCAAAATTGTAATGGAAAAATATAATTTGCGTGTTGATAAAGTGAGATCTGTCAAAGAATTGAAACGGAAATATGGCTATTCTTATATGGATACTCTTGACGAGGCATACAAATCGCTATATAACTATTCACCATTGACAGAACGACAGAAAAAATATTTTGCCGATGCATATTTTGGTTTTATTAACTTTGATTTTGCTACATTAGTTGTAAATGCCGAAAATGAAGTAGTTGGAGTAGGAGTTGGTATGCCTAATATTTCAGACGCACTGCGAAAGTCAAATGGTCGCTTGTTCCCATTCGGATGGTATTATCTGCTTAAAGCATTGAAAGCAAAGAAGATGAAGGAATTTGATTTGTTGCTTATAGGCGTGCGACCTGATTATCAGAACAAAGGTGTTAATGCGATTTTCTTTTACGACCAGATACCATATTTTATAAAATACGGAATAAAAGAGGTAACAACAACCAATATTTTGGAAACCAATTCCAAAAATCAGGCAAACTACGAATATTTCGACAAACTTCAACACAAACGCCGCAGAGCGTATTTTAAGGAATTGTAAGAAATTAATCTTACAAATACAAAGATTAACATTTTCGTTATCTTTTTGCAAATTCACAGCCGCAATATTTCTGATTGTAAAAATTATGTTCCTTCAGAAGTTGATTTCGGCGTTCGGAAAGCCCGTCTCTGCGCCAGTTTTTATCAAAAAAACTCACATTTTCAAACACTTTGGCGGCTGCAAAACCTGCTGCGTTGATTTGTTCAATACTTTTCCAACGTGAGGAGGCGAGTGTCGTGGCAAAAAGCGGTATCTGCAACTCATGGGCTTTTTGTGCTGCGGCTATCATTCTGTAATTAAAGCAAAAAGAACAACGTTTGCCGCGTTCAGGCTCATTTTCATATCCGTTAATTTGCTCAAGCCACTGCTCGTGATTGTAATCTGAATCAATTATCGAAAGCGAAAATTTGTGTGCATATCGTAAAAGTTCAACTTTGCGAATTTCATATTCTTTTTCGGGAAAAATATTAGGATTAAAAAAATAAATTGTTGGTTGATAATTGTTTAATATAAACCATTCAATTACAGCCGCCGAACATGGAGCGCAACAAGTATGCAATAGAATTTGTTCCTTCATCTTTAACAATTTTTAAAAAATATTTTCTATTATCTTCCAATATTTACATTTTTCACCAAATTGTAATACAATGCCATCCGGCGGATTATTAAGTTAATAAAGCCGCTATCCATTTCATTATTTTCTACAATTGTAAATCATATTCTTTTTAAAAATTACCCATTTTCAAAAAAGCAACTTCCTGTTCTGATAAGTAGCGAAATTTCCCTCGTTGAAGATTTTTCTTTGTCAAACCTGCAAACATAACGCGGTCGAGGCTTCTAACTTTGTAGCCTAATTGTTCAAACATACGGCGGACAATACGGTTTTTACCCGAATGAATTTCTATACCAATGACGTTTTTCTTCTCAATATGTGCGTATTCAAGAGCATCTGCGGCAATTATACCGTCATTAAGTTCCACGCCAAGCATAATAGTACGAAAATCGTCGGGTAGTAATGGTTTGTCTAATGTAACCTGATAAACCTTCTTTTTATCGAATTTTGGATGTGCAAGTTTTGAGGCAAGGTCGCCGTCGTTTGTCAGTAAAAGTACGCCGGTAGTATTTCGGTCAAGCCGCCCTACAGGATAAATTCGCTCACTGCAAGCATCTCTGACAATATCCATAACATTTTTAGTTGCATTTGGATCTTCGGTTGTAGTTACACAGTTTTTGGGTTTATTTAACAATATATACACTTTACGTTCAGAAAGAACGGGCTGGTTATGAAATTTAACCTGATCGACAGGCATAATTTTTGTGCCCAAAGTAGTAACGACTTCACCATTAACACTGATAACTCCTGCCTGAATATATTCATCGGCTTCGCGGCGCGAACAAATTCCCGAATTAGCCAAAAATTTATTTAACCTCACAGGTTGCGTCGGGTCAATATATTCCTGCTGGTACTGAACGGGTTTCTGATTATTGGATTTGTTTGCAGTTTTGTTACGCAATGGCTTACGAAATCTAACATTTTCACCTCTGTTGTCAAAACGCGTTTCAACAAAATTGCCTTCACTTTTGCCACTATATTGTGGCGGTTGATAATATTGAGGCTGTTGATAATTCGTGTTCCTTTGTTGTGAATAAGGCGATTGACGCTGACGATTTGAATTGCCGGATGGACGATGGGGATAATCGTTGTTGTAACTCCTTTGCTTGACTTCATTTTTAGAATCCCAACGATTGCCGTAGTCATCAGGAATATCGCGCTGTTGATTATTGTTAAAATTGTTGTGCGGCTGAAACGTACCCAAGTTATTTCCTTGTCTGTTAAAATTGTTGCGCGGCTGAAACGTACTCGAATTGTTTCCTTGCTTGTTAAAATTGTTGCGCGGCTGAAACGTACCCGAATTATTTCCTTGCTTATTAAAATTGTTGCGCGGCTTATAATTGCCTTCGCCTTGCTGAAAATTGTTTCGTTTCGGATACTGATTATTGCCTTCGCGGCGAGAATCGGTATTTTGTTTGTAAGGACGCCTTTGAGGATTCTCTTGATTGTGTTCTGTATTCATTACTTTTATTAATTTATTATTTTGCTTCACAGCGGTTTATTATTTATTTTTAGAAGATTATTAATGGTAAAATTTTTTGCGCACAAAATTACACATAATTTTTTATTGTAAAACATTTTATAGAAATAATACCTCAAATTAGTAAATCTTTTTACTTTTAATAAAAAATAATACTTTTGGATTGAGCCATTTCTTTGCCAACCCAAAACGATTTTTTTTTATTTCATTACGAATTTCCGTCGATGATATTTGGAAATATGGCGCATTAGGAAGATATGTCATTTGTTCAAAATGTTCTTTAACTTGTTGAAAATCAAAATTTTTGCGCGGATAAACTAAAATATCAACCATTTGTAAAATCATTTGATAATTTTTCCATTGGTCGAAAATTAGCGCATTATCGCTACCGATAAGCAACGACAGGCGAGTGTCAGAAAAATTTTGCTGCAATTTTTTCAAAGTATCAATCGTATATGATGGCTTTGGCATATCAAACTCTATATCAGAGGCTTGCAGGCGACTGTCACTTCCTGTTGCCAAACGTACCATTTCAATACGTAAATTTTCGTCGATAAGTTCCTGTTCGTTTTTTAGCGGGTTGCGTGGTGAAACCACAAAATACACTTCATCTGATAAATTATTATTAACCAAATAGTTAGCCAATCCTACATGTCCATTGTGAATCGGATTGAAAGAACCGAAATAGAATGTAATTTTTTTCATAAAACATTGAGTATTTGCTCTTTAATTTGTTCAAGTTCGTCTTTCATCATCACTACAATTTTTTGCATTTGGCTGTGATTTGCCTTTGAACCGAGTGTATTTATTTCGCGCCCCATCTCCTGCGCAATAAAACCAAGTTTTTTGCCCTGTGAAACGTTTTGGTCAAGCGTTTCAATAAAATAATCCAAATGATTGCTCAAACGTGATTTCTCCTCGTTAATATCAAGTTTATCAATATAATAAATCATTTCCTGCTCAAAACGATTTTTATCAAAATCCATTGATTCACAAAGATTTGCAAGTTCATCACTTATTCGCTCACGCACTTTTTCAATGCGCTGCTGTTCGTATTGTGGAATTTGGTTGAGTAATGCGGCTATATTGTTGATTTTCAAACGAAAAAAATCATCAAGCATTTTTCCCTCCTGCTGCCTGAATTCCTGTAAAACGTCCATTGCCTGATTTAGAATTTTGCGCACGACAGCCCATTCTTGTGGCGAAAGTTCATAATTATCGGTTTTCAAAGTGTCCGGCAAGCGTAAAACAGTTTCAAGGACATTTGCAGGTACGGACATTTTCAACTCATCGGCAAGTTCTTGAATTTGAATAAGATACGACATTACCAAGCCCTTGTTTAACAAATTAGGATAATCGCGTTCGGAATTATCTACTGAAAGAGAAACTTCTATTTTACCACGCTCAAGTCGCTGTGCTATTTCATTGCGAATTTCAAGTTCTTTTTCTTTGTAAATTACTGATATCTTGGTACTTATATCTGCCTGCTTCCCATTAAGTGATTTAATTTCTATGGTAATTTTTTTGTTTAAGAACTCGCCGCTCGCTTTTCCAAAGCCTGTCATTGACTGAATCATATTTTATTATATATTAATGATTTACATAAAAACACTATTTTTTTATTTTGAGTTTAACGATTATCGTACAATTTGTCCGAATAGTATTTTTTTATTAATATTGATTTCATACGGAAAATTTTTTAGGTATTAACATACGTCATTGTTCTTTTTTTAACAAATTGATTTTTATTTTTTTGCAAAAGTATAAAAATAATTGAGAATAGTTGATTAGCACATTGGTATCAACGTAAATACGTGTGATTTTACTCTTCATATAGTGGTACTAAAAACCAATTTGTTAAATTGTTGCTTTAAATATTTTTTATTTCCAAATAAATCCGTCGAAACACAAATCTTCGTCAAGTTTGTTCCAATGCACTCCAAATGGTGAAAATTCATAATTACATCTATCTTCTTGCGAGGCATAAAGTAATGATTTGTAGTCCTTTAACGGCAAATAGCCGACTTTCCCCTTTCCTTTTCGAAGATAAATATTTGATGTGTCAAACCATATTTTATAATCCTGTTTCATTGTTTCTATTTTTAAAATACTCTTCCCAACGGGCAATAATAATCTCTTTATTTTCCTCAATCGCTATTTCTGCCAAACGCAATTCTCTGGGTTTTAAACCCCTGTTTTCAATTAACTTTATTTCAGGCAAAACCTGATAACGCGCCTCTGCTTTTTCAACCGTAACATAGACATGTACAGGCAAATGGTCGTTTGAATAAAAATGAAACTTTAAACCCAGATTAGTAGTGTTGCGTTAACTTTTAACATTTACTTGTAAATTATTGATATACATATATATATACACGTTTTTTGATTTTTCGACTTGAATTGACATAATTTTGCAATAAAAAGCAAAATTA
>WQYU01000008.1 GCA_009781075.1 Paludibacter sp.
GTTTTTTGTACGTCCGGGCGATGAGATGCAATGGTTTGAATATTGGAAAAATTTCCGTCTTAAATGGCACAAGGCGCTTGGTCTCGGCGACCATAAATACCGCTTCCACGACCACGAAAAACTCGCCCATTACGCCAACGCTGCCACTGACATTGAGTTTGAGATGCCGTTTGGGTTTAAAGAGGTTGAGGGCATCCATTCGCGCACCGATTTTGACCTTTCGCAACACGAAAAATATTCGGGTAAAAACATCAAATATTTTGACCACGAATTGAACGAAAGTTACGTGCCATACGTTGTTGAGACCTCCATTGGCGTTGATAGGACGTTCCTTTCGATAATGGCGGCGAGTTACGAGGAGCAGCCGTTGGAAGGCGGAGATTCCCGTGTGGTTTTGCATTTGCCGCCGGCGCTTGCCCCAAATAAAGTTGCAGTTTTGCCGTTAATAAAAAAAGACGGATTGCCCGAAAAAGCACAGGAGGTTATGAATTTGCTGAAATTTAATTTCAAAACCGCTTATGACGAAAAGGACAGCATCGGCAGGCGTTACCGCAGACAAGATGCCATCGGTACGCCGTTTTGCATAACAATAGACCACCAAACCCTTGAAGACCGGACAGTTACCATTCGCCACCGCGACACAATGGAGCAGCAGCGGGTGCAAATCTCGGAATTGGAACAGGTTATTGAAAAAGAGGTAAGTGTAAAAAGTTTATTTAGCAAAATATTAAGCAATTAATAAATATAATACAAAAAAAGTAAAATTTATAGCATATCTAAATAAATTTTATTGAATTTTAAAACCAGTTTTTTAGTTAAAACACTACATTAACTATCTTTTTCGGCACAACGATAATCTTCTTTATATTTTTCCCTTCGAGCCATTTTTGTGTCTGTTCGTTTTTCAATGCTGTTTCTTCAACATCAACAGACGGCATATCGGCAGGTAATTCGAGTGTAAAACGCACTTTCCCGTTAAAGGAAATTGGATATTTTACCAAATTTTCTACTAAATATTTTTCATCATAATCTGGAAATTTTGTATTGAAAACTGTTGTCGCATTTCCACATAAATGATAAATTTCCTCTGCTATATGCGGAGCAAATGGAGCAATAATTATCGAAAGCGGCTCAATAATAGCTTTTTTGCTGCATTTTGATGCAGAAAGTTCGTTCACACAAATCATAAAAGCAGAAATTGAAGTATTGAAAGAAAAATTTTCAATATCTTGGGAAATTTTTTTTATTGTTTTATGTAATGTTTTTAACTCCTCATCTGTTGGTAGTTCATTGTTAAGCAGTAATTTATCATCTTTATAAATCAATGCCCAAAGTTTTTTCAAAAATCTGTGAACCCCGTCAATTCCGTTAGTATCCCACGGTTTTGACTGCTCCAACGGACCGAGAAACATTTCGTACATACGCAAAGTGTCCGCCCCGTATTTTTCAACAATGTCATCAGGAGTAACTACGTTAAACATTGATTTCGACATCTTTTCTATCGCATAGCCACAAATATATTTACTATCTTCAAGAATAAATTCCGCATCGGCAAATTCGGAGCGCCACGCTCTAAACGCTTCAATATCAAGAATATCATTTGAAACAATATTTACATCAACGTGTATTTCAGTAGTATCGTAATTATTTTTCAGATTATAAGAAACGAAAGTATTAGTATCTTTGATTCGATATACAAAATTACTTCTACCCTGAATCATCCCCTGATTAATCATTTTTTCAAACGGCTCACCTTTTGAGACAATTCCCAAATCGAATAAAAATTTGTTCCAAAAACGGCTGTAAATCAGATGCCCTGTAGCGTGTTCGGTTCCTCCTATATACAAATCAACATTGCCCCAATAGTCATTTGCCTCTTTGCTAACAAGTTCTTTATCGTTTTTGGGATCTTCGTACCTTAAATAATACGCCGAACTGCCTGCAAAACCTGGCATAGTGTTAAGTTCCAGAGGATATGTATTTTCTTTTGACATATAATATTTTATGATTTTATTTTTTAAACAATTTCACAGTCGATTTGGAAGTCGGACTGAGTAATTCGAGGAAGTAAACCCCCGCAGAAACATTGCTAATATCAACTTTTTGGGATGCATTTAGAATTTTAGAATCAAACATTATTTTACCCGAAAGATCATAAATTTTAGCCAGCGAACCGACAGCATTCTCAATAATAAAAGTATTGATTACAGGATTTGGATATACTGCAATATTAGTTATCAAATTATTTGGAACTGCGTCAGTTGCTGCTTCAACCGAAATGTCATCAAGTTTAAGCATTTCAATATCAAAACACCCAAAATGACGGAAAGCAATATAAATATTTTTGTTTGCATAGTTGGCAAGTGAAATTTCTCTTTGCATCCATTCTGTGCCAAAAACATCCTCTGCAAAAATTTCCGTAAAATCACTAATATCAGTTCCCGTTGTTGAAATCAAAACAGAATAATGCTCATTTCCAGAGAGGTCAAATGTTTGACCCACCCAATATTTTAGTGTTGCACCATTTGCCGGAATGAATAGCAATGGAGTAATTAAATAATTATCGGGGTTAATACCAACCCAAATATCATCACTGACGTTGTACGAAGATTGAGAAGTTGCAAAATTCTCTTCGGAATGCGCATTATAGCTCGGATAATAGGACAAATTCCATGATTGGTCAATATACCAATTGAAATCATCATTGTTTTCATCTATTGTAGTCCAACAAGGAGGCAGATCAATAGAAGCATCAAAATTTTCATAGAATGGTAAATTTTGAGCCATATTACAAATAATATTATTCACCGTAACAGTCATTTCGTCGTTAGCGGGATTTTCATCATCTGTTAAAACTGCTCTAACTTTAACAGTATGATTTCCTGCTGAACTTAAATCGGCAGTTGCAGAAAACGTATAATCATATGTAGCACCAAATGCAATGTTTACACTTGTCAATGTCTCAATTATTGGGGTTCCATCGTCAACAGTCAATTCCATACTCATTGCAGAAATAGTATTTCCACCTTCATTTTTAATTGTTGCGGTAACTGCCTCTGTTGTAGATAGATTTATTCCGCTTTCAGGGGCAATAACAGCAGTAATAGCAACATCATTGCCAATAATATTGTCAATTGTAACATCATCAATAGCCCATCCGTGAGCATATTCGCCTCCATAAATGAAGGCAATATAAATAGTTTCTCCTGCATAGGCAGCTAATGATAAGGCTATTTTCTGCCAAGATGAAGATACTTCTGTCCCCGACAATACTTTCACTTCCGAAAATGCGGCGGGGTCATTATTTACAGTAGTAGAAATCCATATTCCACTATATGCATAATCAACAGTATATTGTATATATGAATAGAAATTTAAACTATATAAATTCGTATTTGGAATTGCTATCGGCGGACTAACCAATGCTGTTTTAACAAAGGTGCCCATACTACTATATGCATGGTATGCAGCACTATTGCCATTGTGTACTGTGGTGATAGTTCTTTTCCAGTCGAATGTACCGTTAATATGAAAAATTGACCAGCAGGAAGGCGGAAAATCTATTCCTTCAAAACTATCTGTCCATGGAAAAGTGTTAATAGCATCACACAAAGTATTTGTAACACTAATAATCATTTCATCATTATCAGTATTTAAATCACCAGCTAATATTGTTCGAACCTTAATGGTATGACTACCTTCTGCACTCAAATCTGCTGTTGCCGAAAAAGTGTAATTGTATGTATCTTCTGAGGCAATATTAAGTCCTGTCAAATTTTCAACTATCGGAGTACCATTGTCAACTGTCAATTCTATACTCATATAGCTAATAGTATTTACTCCTTCATTTTTAATAGTTGCAGTAACTGCCTCCGTTGAAGTCAAATTTATTCCATTGGCAACAGGGGTGACAATAGCCGTGATAGCAGCATCATTTGTCGGCGCTTGGTCAATTACAATATTATCTATCAATAACAGCATTTTATAGTTGCTATAGTAATTAATAGCGATATATTTTGTACCTTCAGGAACTACGCTTGAAAATTGTAAAGAATTGCTTTGACCTGCATTTGAAGCCGTATTTTCGCCTCCCCAGGTAAAAGCCTCAATATCATTGGTTGTAGTTGAACATCCTATTCTAAATAATTCAGGTACATAGATGCCAGATCCTGTAAAATAATCGAAAGTAATTTGCAAACCCGGGCTACCTGTTGGCAATTCGGGAGTGATAAGATATTGATTGTAATCAGTCGTGTATGAGAATGATGAAAAACCGAATACCAAATTTGTATTTGTCTCGTCCGAAAAATATAACCCCATCGGATAAATAGGAGCATAAGGAGCATTTTCATTATTATTACTAATCATTGACCAGCAAAGATATGAATCATCCTGAAAATCTTGAACATACGGTAAAGTAACAGCATTGCAAATAACATTATAAACATTGACAGTCATTTCATCATTATCTTCATTTGAATCTGCTGCTAATATTGCTCTAACAGTTATGGTATGATTACCCGGTGCACTCAAATCGGCAGCCGCTGTAAAAGTGTAATTTTGCGTTTCTCCAGACGGAATATCAATACTTGTCAATGACTCAACAATCGGAGTTCCATTGTCAACGGTCAATTCCATATTTATATAAGTAATGACATTCCCTCCATTATTTTTTATAGTTGCGGTAACGGATTCTGTAGATGATAAATTCTGTCCTAATTGAGGCGGTGCAACAATAGCAGTGATAGCAGCATCAATATCAGAGGCAGTAGATACAACGCTCGTAACTGCTGGTATTCTTGATAGATTTTCTTGCCCTTGAGATCGAATGGCAATGTTTGATATATCTGCTTTGCTCTTGTTTTCGCTAAAGTTCTTGCCTTGCGTAATAGCATATTGCAGTGGCTGTTTTGAGATTTCTTGAGCATTGTTGACGGAAATAATTAACGTCAGCAACAGCAGTAAAGTAATTTTTTTCATAATAATCTGAGTTTTGGATAAAAAAATAAAAAAGGTTGCATAATTGAATAATTTTATTACTTTTATAGTTGAAAATCAAATATTTAAACTAAATTTTAAACTATGCTAACTTTTGACAAAATTACTGAAATTTTTTGTATAACTAACAACTTCTGCAAAAATTTTTCTACCGAAATGGTAAAACAGCTAAAATTCAGGCTATAACGATACTTTGTATATATCAAACGGACAATATTTTTATTCAAGGGTTCTCTATATGGAAGCAACTATTTGGCACGATACCATATATTCTGAACCTGCAAGATGGAGTAGCAAGCAGTTAATAAAATAAGTTGCATGCAAATCCTATAATATGATTATCTTGCGGCAATGTTATTTTAAAACGTTGCCGCATCTTTTTGTCTTGTTTCAAAAGTATTTTCCTGTTTATCGCATTTGTTGATGCTGGGGTGGGTGCCAATACACTTGTAGAATTCGTTCCAAAAAAGGGGAAATGACTTTGTAACTACATTTGGGTTTTCAATTTCGATGGGAAACTTCACTGCAGCGGAAGCAAACGACATTGCCATCCGATGATCGCCGTAAGTTGATATTTTTATATTGTGTTGAATGTCAACTTTTTGTCCATTCCAGTTAAGTGTATCTTCGTTTTCTTTATAAACCAAAACGCATCCGATTTTTTTACATTCGGCTATCAAAGCGGCTATACGGTCTGTTTCTTTTATTTGCAAATTTTTTATCCCGAAAAATGAAAACGGAATCTTTTTCAAACAACAGGCAACAGCCAAAGTTTGTATTATATCGGGATTATTTTTTAAGTTAATATCCAAATAATCAACATTTTGATTCGTTGCAAAAATTTTAATTCCGTTTCTATAGTTTTGTGTGTTTACCCCAAGGTTCTCAAAAATCTCACTGATAATGCTATCACCCTGAAAGCTTTGAGTTGTCAAATTTGGGAAAAAAATCTCTCCTTTGCCTGCAACCGAAAGTACTTGATAAAAATATGAGGCAGATGTCCAGTCGTTTTCCACGAAAAAATTCGCAGGAATAAATTCTTGAGGCGAAATTTCAATACAATTATTGTTTTTGAAATATGATATTCCAAATATTTCTAAAATTTTTAGCGTCATTTCAATGTACGATTCGGAAATTACCTCACCTTGTAAAATAAGTTTTAAACCGTTTTTCAAAACAGGAGCAACAAGCAACAATGCACTTGCAAACTGACTACTAACTGTTGCTTTAATTTCAATTTTGCCACCGGTCATGTGAGAAGGGAAAATTTGCAGCGGAGGGAAGCCGTTTTCTCCTAAAAAATGAATTTTCCCGCCCATAGTGTTAATTGCTCTAACTAACTCATCAACAGGGCGTTGCAACATTCGTTTGTTACCCATGAGAATTTTTTCCACCTGTGTTGTTGCAGCAAAATATGCAGTTAAAAAACGGAAAGCCGTACCCGAACCTTCGACATTTATTATACTTTCCTGTGAATTTAATGCTTTTTGTAGAATCAAAGTGTCGTCTGCATCAGACAAATTGGCTATTTGTAATTTATTATCACACAAAGCATTAATAATCAAAACACGATTACTGATACTTTTTGATGCAGGCAAAACGACTGATGATTTCATATTTTTTTGTCATAATATTTTGTATCTTATTTCTTTTCGGCGATAAACATAAGTTACATCAATATTTTCGTTTTGGAAAATATTCATAATCTTCAGTAACCCAAAATTTTGAGCATACTTTTATAACTCTGTTCTTTGGCAAAAAGTTTTGTGTTCCATTCACCGGTTTCGTCTTTGTCGATAAGTACAAGTTTTGGCGCAGGAATAAGGCAATGTTGAATTCCGCCAAACCCGCTAAGCGACTCCTGATATGCTCCGCAATGAAAAAAACCTATATATTGTTCGCGGTCGAGTTCCATTTTAGGCAAAAAAATTGCATTTGAATGCACTTCTGCGTTATAAAAATCTTCGCTGTCGCAAGTCAATCCGCCAAGATTTACGCGTTCATATTCCGAATTCCAATTATTTATCGCAAGGAAAACATAACGCTGATTTATTGCCCATGTATCCGGTAACGTGGTCATAAAAGAACTGTCAATCATATTCCATAACTCACGGTCATTTTGTTTCTTCTGATTTACAATTGAATAAAGCATTGCACCGCTTTCGCCTACTGTGTACGAACCAAACTCGGTAAAGATATGTGGCTCCTCAATATCGTGTGTATTACAAACGGTTTTAATCTGAGCAACAATTTCTTCTGCAATATATTCATACTCATATACCATATCCAGATGAGTTTGAATAGGGAAACCACCGCCAATATTTAAACTATCGAGAGTTGGGCAAACCTTTTTTAATTCGCAATATAAATTAACTGCTTTGTTCAATTCGTTCCAATAATATGCCGTATCTTTTATTCCTGTATTAATAAAAAAGTGCAACATTTTCAAATCAACTTGCGAGTTGGATGCTATCTGATTTTTATAATAAGGAATAATATCTTTGTATCTGATGCCAAGACGTGAAGTATAAAAATCAAATTTCGGCTCTTCTTCCGAGGCAATTCTAAGCCCGATTTTGAAGGGTTTGTCAAAATCTTTCTGTAATAAATCGAGTTCAAATTTATTGTCTAAAATCGGCACAACATTCTCAAATCCCAAATTTATAAGGTTTTGTATGTTTTCAATATATTGTGGTCGTTTAAAACCGTTACAGATAATAAAGGTATCCGGTTTGAGTAACCCCTGCTCGTGCAACACTTCCATTATATTAATATCAAAGGCGGACGATGTTTCCAAATGAGCGCCATGTTTAAGGACTTCATCCATCACAAACGAAAAGTGTGAACTCTTTGTACAATAGCAATAATTATAATCGCCGCTATAATCCACTTTCGCCATTGCAACGTTAAACATCCTTCTTGCCTTTTGTATATTTGCTCCTATTTTCGGCAAATATGCAATCCGAAGAGGAGTTCCATACTGTTTTATTACATCCATTAATGGAATATCAAACCAGTCTAATTCGTTATTTTCAATAGAAAATTCATCATTTGGAAATTCAAAACTTTGTTCAATTAAATCAATGTATTTATTTTTCATTATAAAAAAAATTAAAAAGTAATTAATTTAGATATATTATTTACAATCAATGTAATTTATTTTGATTGATAAAATGATGGGACAAAGATAAATATAAATATTAAAACAGCAAGAAAAATTTTTACTGTTTTTTAATTTTTGAGAATATTTTTCCTATAAACAGGCGAAAATCAATGTTGCGATATACAAAAACACGATACAGTGTATAATTCCAAACGAAACCGACAATAAGTGCAACAATAAGTTTTACAAGAATAAAAACGTCATCTGAGTTATGTCCGAGAAGATTTATCAGAAAAGGAGTATTGCGCAAAAGTTCGGTAAGTTTGAACGTAAAAAACGTATTGAGAGCAACGCTACAAAGCCAAACAAGTATAAAACGTATGAAAATGAAACGGAATTTTATATTTTTAGCCTTAAAAGTCCATCTGTAATTTAACAGGCACACTACAACTCCTCCAATAATTTGCCCGATTAAAGTTGCAAAAACGTATGACTCAATTCCGTTGGAGAAAAAATAAATTACTTTTACTTTAAAAATATCAAGAGTTTTTTTCAGTACAAAAGCAACACTATTATCAATGGCAGTCGCCATTTGAGAAGATAACTGCGCCCTGAGAAACATAAAAATGCCCCCTTTTTGAGAAAAATTTGTAAAAATCTGCTTCGTTTTATCAAACATTGCTGTTTTGTTCAAATTTCTAATTATGATTCTAATAATTTAAGAGTGCAAAAAAAATTATTCTGCAAAATTAATATTTTTTAATCTTTTATGTAAAAATTTTGTCTAATTTTGCATATTGTTTTGTTTCGATAATTATGAAACAATTCTAAATTTACAAAATATGACCGTGAATTCAACAAGACCTACTTTTGAGTCGTCATTGAAAGCACTCGAAATGGAAAATATTTTTGACCGCATTGTATATCGTCCGGTCGGTTTTCGAATAGCGCTTGGGTTGCGTTACACTGCAATCACACCAAATATGATTACAATCACATCTATTTTTGTAGGTATGGCTGCCGGATGGCTTTTTTATTTTGAAAATATTTGGATAAATTTAGCAGGAATTGCTGTACTTATTGTTGCCAATATATTAGATTGTGTAGATGGACAATTAGCACGTTTGACAGGTATCAAATCGCAGGTTGGGCGCATCCTCGACGGCATTGCCGGCGACTTGTGGTTTATTTCCATTTATATTTTCCTTTCTCTGCGTCTTACTCCGCATATAGGCGGTGCGCTTGCTTGGACTTTGGCGGCACTCGCCGGCATCTCAAATCTTGTACAGGCAAATATTACCGATTATTATAAAACGCTTCACCTCTTTTTTATCAGTTCCAAAGACGGTATCGAATTTGATTCAGTGGAAAATGTGCGCGAACATTTGGAGCAAATGCCAAAATGTTTTAACAGATTTTTATATCGTTTGTATTTGTATTATACTATTTTACAAACAACAATCACTCCACGCCTACAAAAATTTTTGGCGCTTCTGCATACTTTGTACCCAAATGACATTCCTCAAGAATTAAGGCAAAAACTTCGTTCCGAAAGTTTGAAAATTATTCCTAATATTAATATTCTGACATTTAACTGGCGGTCGTTAGTGCTGTTTATTTCACTGCTTGTCGGGCAAGTTTGGATATATTTACTTTGGGAAATTGTGGTTTTGAATATTGCGATGATTATTGCGGTTAGCCGCCACGAAAAAATGTGCCGCAATTTTGAAGTTTAAAAAATATATACAATTATGATTATAGATTTTACCGCTTTGTAAGCAAAGTTATTGTTATTAATAAGATTAATATAATTTAACTAAATTTTTTTCTTATTGATATTCAATGTTTTAAATGTTTTTCAATAAAAATTTATTGTTTTTCAATAAAATAATTTTGTAGTTAAAAAAATATATTTTACCTTTGCAAAAATTTTAAATAAATAAATTATTAAAAATAAAAAAATTAAGTTTTATGAAGAAAGTTCTTAATTTCTTATTAGTTAGCGCAATGCTGCTTCCGTTAAGTTTTGCAGCGGCGCAACAAATTCCCATTGACCCTGATATTAGAATGGGAAAATTAGACAACGGACTGACGTATTACATCAAACACAACGCCAAGCCCGAAAATAAAGTAGAACTGCGTCTGGCGGTTAATGCAGGCTCAATTCTCGAAGACAATGACCAGCAAGGGTTGGCTCATTTTATGGAGCACATGAATTTCAACGGGACAAAAAATTTCCCGGACAACCAACTTGTTGATTATCTGCAATCTATCGGTGTGCGCTTTGGCGCCGATTTGAATGCTTACACTTCTTTTGACCAAACGGTTTATATGTTGCCGGTTCCGTTGGATAAGCCTGACAACTTAAAAAACGGAATGAAAGTTATTGAAGATTGGGCATTTAATGCACTGTTGACCGACGAACAGATTGACAAGGAACGCGGAGTTGTCCTTGAAGAATTACGGCTGGGTTTGGGCGCTAATATGCGTATGCTGCAAACTATTTTGCCGATAATGTTAAAGGGGTCGCATTATGCCGACCGCCTGCCTATCGGAAAAAAGGAAATAATTGAATCGTTTCCATACGAAGTGATACGCCGTTTCCATCACGACTGGTATCGTCCGAATCTGATGGCGGTAATTGTTGTAGGGGATATTAATGTTGATGAAATTGAAAAAATGATTAAAGAAAATTTCAGCCAATATCAAAATCCACCAAATGAACGTGAACGCGTACTCTATGATGTTCCTAATCACAATGAAACATATTTTGGACAGGCAACCGACAAAGAAGCGACTTTTTCTACTGCTGATATCAGTTTTGCAGAAACAGGAGAGCCGAAAATTCAAAAAACAGTTGACGATTATAATCAAACGCTCGTTGACGCTCTACTTTTTGCTATTGTAAATAATCGTTTGAAAGAACTTGCCAATTCACCCAATCCGCCGTTTACTTATGGTTATATTGAAAAGCAAGAATTTATGGGATTTACCCGTACAAAAGATGCTTTTTCGGGTACGACTGTTACCGCCGAAGGCAAGCAACTTGACGGATTAAAGGTTGTTATGGAAGAAATTGAGCGTGCTAAACAGTTTGGGGTAACTCAAAGCGAACTCGACCGTGCTAAAGATGAAATGACTTCTCGAATGGAAAAAATGTATAACGACCGCGACAAAACCGAAAGTTCTAATTATGTTGATGAATATATTCGTCATTTTTTGCAAAAGGAACCAATTCCCGGAATTACGTGGGAATATAATCAGTATAAAACTTTTTTGCCTACTGTTACTTTGGAGCAGGTTAATGCCGTTTTACCGAAATATGTAAGAGACGACAATCAGGTTATTACAGTTTGGGGACCTGAAAAGGAAGGATTAACAATGCCAAGTGAAAGTGAATTTTTATCAACACTTCAAAATGTTAAAAACGAAAAACTGTCTGCTTACGAAGACAATGTCGCTATTACTCAATTAGTTAAAAATTTACCCAAAGCAGGTAAAATAAGCAAAACCGAAAATGACACAAGACTCGGAACAACAACCTGGACTTTGAGCAACGGCGCAAAAGTCGTTTTCAAAAAAACAGATTTCAAAAATGACGAAATTCGTTTTTCTGCAATGCGCAAAGGAGGAATGTCTTTACTTTCGGATGCTGATTACCGTGCGACTCAGTGGGCATACATGGTACTCAACGAAGCAGGTGTGAACGGTTATACCAAAACGGATTTAACAAAATATCTTTCCGGAAAGCAGGTTAATGTTTCACCATTTGTAGGTAATGCACAGCAAGGGCTTAACGGCACAACAACTCCAAAAGACCTTACTACTTTGATGGAATTGGCTTATTCCTATTTCACAGGTTTGAATTATGACGAGCCGTCATACAATTCGGCAGTACAAAAAATGAGTGCAATGTACGATAACCTTTTGTCGAATCCGCAATATTATTTTTTAAGCCAAGCAAATAAATATATCAATAAAAACGACCCGCGTTATTCCAACATTATTCCTACTTCTGCCGAATGGAAAACTCAGGATTTCAAAAAAGCGTATCAGTTCTTCAAAGACAGACTGGCTAATGCAGGCGATTTTACTTTCTATTTTGTTGGAAATGTTGACGAACAACAACTTAAGCCATTGGTAGAAAAATATATAGCAGCCTTGCCTGCCAACAAAATAAAAGAAACTTATCGCGACGACGGATATCGTCCGATTGCAAATGGCGAATTTAATGTTCAAAAAGGACAGGACCCTAAGAGTCTTGCTCTGATAATTTTCCAGGGAGATACCAAGCAATATGATGAAATTGAGAAGGCAAATTTTGATGCATTCAGCGAAGTTGTTGATATTAAAATGACTGAAATTTTGCGTGAACAGGAAAGCGGTGTGTATTCGGCAGGGTCGAGTGCTTCTATGGAAAAATCTCCATATCCGAGTTATGATTTCTCAATTTATATCCCAACAGGTCCGGTTCAAATGCAAAAAATGATTGACTCGGCTTTGGGTATAGTGAAAAATGTTATTGACAACGGACCGGAGCAGAAAGATGTTGATAAATATAGAGAAGAGGCTTTGAATAAACTGCGTGATGATATGAAAACCAACCAAAAATGGATGGGAGCATTGCGTGCTTATAACCTCAATGGAGGAAATCAGTATTATATTTTAGACGAAGAAAATGTAATTAAAAATATCACTCCACAATCGATTCAGGCTGTTGCCAAAAAATATATTACAGATGACCACCGCTTCATTGCAACTTTGATGCCCGAAGACGGCTGGCAAGACAAAGTAGCAGAAACAAGCGCACCGGCGAAGGCAAGCGATATTTCAGCACAAAGTGTTATTGATAATTATATTAATGCACTTGGCGGACGAGCAAAACTTGAAAGCGTGAAAACAACCATCACAGAAGGAACAACATCAATGATGGGAATGGATTTGCCTACAACTATTAAACAAATGTCTCCAAACAAAACCCGTACAGAAATGTCGGTTATGGGTCAAAAAATTATTACCAATTTTGACGGAGAAAAGGGATATGTTGACCAGATGGGGCAAAGAATGGATTTACCAGCCGAAGCAATTGACGAATATGCTAAAAACAAAATGTTCGATGCTCTGACTTTGGACGCAAGCAAAATAACATCTGTTGAAGTGCAAACTATTGACGGAAAAGAATGTTACGTTCTTACTGACGACAGTGGGGAGAAAAATTATTTTGACAAAACATCGTGGCTGCTTTATCGTAGTGAAAAATCCGAAGTTACAACTACAATTAAAAATTACGGTGAATTTGGTTCAATTATGTTCCCGACTGAAATTGTACAATCGGCTCAAGGACAGGAAGGCACAATAAAAATAACAAAAGTAACCATAAATCAGGGAGTAACAGCAGACGATTTTAAATAGGGATTTGTTAGTTTGTTTAGAGCAGGGGAGCGGAAGATTTTCTGTTCCCCTGTTTTTTTTGAGAAAATATTATTATAAAATGAAAAATTCAAAATATATGTTTTTTATTAAATTGTAAAGATAATATCAAAATGTCCATTAGGACAATTGTTAACAAATATTTAATTTTCTAACACATGGTTTTAATGGTGAGCCAAAAAACATAGATACACAAAACTTTATCATCCACAAACTAATGGAAAAATAGAGTGTTTTTGGAGAACATTAAACGAATATTTTATCCCAAAATATCCTTAGGACAATTTGGGATTATTGTGTAAAGAATCTACACAACATCTTCATACCAAGTCAGTTTCGCATTTGTCCAAAGATTTTCCAAGTCGTAAAATTCGCGCTCATAACGTTGAAAAATATGAACAATTATTTCATTGTAATCCATTGCAACCCACCGACAATTTTCTAAACCGTCGATCACTGTAGAATGTACGTGAATTTTATCTCGCACCCAGCGGCGTACAGAATTTGTGATGGAATTTACATGAATATTGCTATCTCCTTGACAAATAACAAAATACGAACATGGCGCATCATGCAATTCTGTCATATCAACCATTACAATGCGTTTTCCTTTGAGTTCTTGAATCCCTTCAACAATTTTTGCTAATTTGCTAATGCTGTCAATTTGCTTTTTTGCCATTAAATTTTTTCTAAAAGGATTTTCTTTGTAAATATTTATTTTGCAATATTTTCTATAATCCTGATAATCAAGTCTTTTGCCTTTTCCATTGATTGTACCGGAAGATATTCAAATCGGCTGTGAAAATTGATTCCACCTGCAAAAATATTAGGACAAGGCAAATCCATAAATGAGAGTCGTGCTCCGTCGGTTCCACCGCGAATCGGCTTAACATTGGGCTTAATATTAAGTTCCAGCATCGCTTTTTCAACATTTTCAACAACATGCATAACAGGTTCAATTTTTTCACGCATATTGTAGTATTGGTCTCTCATTTCGAGAATTGCAGTGCCTTCTCCGAATTCTGTATTTATTTCATTTACAAGAAGTTGTATTTGATTTTTGCGCTGTTCAAAGTGATTACGGTCGTGGTCGCGGATAATATAACTCAGGGTAGTTGTTTCAACATCGCCGCTAATATTTGTAAGGTGATAAAAACCCTGATAACCCTCTGTTTGTTCGGGTGTCTCATTTTCGGGCAGCATTTTTACGAATTTGGCTGCAATACGCATCGAGTTTTTCATTTTTCCAAAAGCATAGCCCGGATGGACATTCAGCCCTTTGAAAATAACTTTTGCACCAGCAGCATTGAAATTTTCGTATTCCAATTCTCCAATTTCACCACCATCGATAGTGTAAGCCCAATCTGCATTAAACTTTTGTACATCAAAAAAGTCTGCTCCCCGCCCAATTTCTTCATCTGGAGTAAATCCAATACGCACTTTACCATGCTTAATGTCGGGATTAGAGAGCAAAAATTCCATCGCTTGAACTATTGCTGCAACTCCTGCCTTGTCGTCGGCTCCAAGCAGCGTTGTGCCATCGGTTACAATTATATCCTGTCCTGTATATTTCAAAATTTCGGGATAAAGCGATGTTTGCAAAACGATATTTTTTTCTTTGTTTAATAAAATATCTTTACCATTGTAATTCTTTATCAACGAAGGTTTTATGTTCTTTCCACTCGAATCGGGACTGGTATCAACGTGAGCAATAAATCCGATTACGGGCAGATGCTTGTCGGTATTTGCAGGCAATGTAGCCATCAAATATCCATTGGCATCGAGTTCAACTTCCTGTAACCCAATGTTTTTCAATTCTTCTGCCAAATATTTGGAAAAAATCATTTGTCCGTGCGTACTTGGCGTCTGGCTTTGATTTTCGTCGGATGTTGTTTCAAAACCAACATATTTAATAAAACGGTCTGTTATATTCATTTTTTTAATATTTTCCGGCAACAAAGATACAACATTATAAAGATATTTTCAAATAAATTCATTAAAATTTATTTTTTTAAATATTCCTTCTTTGTAACACAAGGCGTGGTCGTCGAAGAACTGCCGTCCGCAATTTTTGCACAAAAAATTTTGCTTTTTGTACGATTTATTTATACTATGCTTAGTAATAATTACGAGTTATTGCCGTTTGTCGAAAGCATTTGTTTTACAAGATTTATTCAAAGCACTGGTTTTCTCATAAAAACTATTTCAATCATTTTTAGTTGCCATTCGGGCAAGGGAAAACTATGCCTGCCCGTGAAAAATGAAGGTATAATGGAGGTATTTCAATATTAAAATCGCTTGTTTGTTTCTAAAACAACCGATTTTTGATACCGAATGGTCAGAATACCTCATAAATGTTCAAACGAACAGAACAGGCAAAGAAAATAATAAAAAGCGGTACCTCACATGAATAATGCAGGTTAGTAACTTTGTTTAAGTTATCAATTACATTATTACATATATCTTCATTATACCCCTTAGCTTTTAAATCTAAACAATCCATTTGTTGGTTTACACGGGAGTGTGGATGCTCGTATCTTTCTTTTGAAAACACTTTCCTGTCTTTTCCTTTGGGTATTAGAGAGTATTTAGCGTTAACTTATTAATAATCAGCGCATTGTGTGTGATTTTTGGAATTTTACAAATAATTGAAATACAAATTAAAATCTGTATAATTCTGATTATCAATATATTAGTTTTACTGAGTATAGAAAAGACCTTGAAATATTATTTCAAAAATATTTATAATTAACTCAAAATCAATATATTATAACGACATACTTTTTAAAGCACCACCACTTTTTTATACACCACAAAAAATTGAACGAAATTGTACAATCGCATTTGACGCAGGTTATAAAACCAATTATCTATTTAAACTCAGACTAAAACATTTTGCAATATGCTGATTATTAATACTTTATAACGCACAACATAGCATATGGAATAATTATAATTGGTATTAGTGTTGTTTCCGATTACAAAGATAATAAATTTTGGATACAAAAATTGTTTTTTCGTAATTTTACATTAATTTTGCACGGAAAATTTTATTATGACAAGATTAAGTGTAAATATCAATAAGATAGCGACTTTACGTAATGCACGCGGCGGGAATATTCCCGATGTAATAAAAGTTGCACTCGATTGTGAACAATTTGGTGCAGAAGGGATTACAGTTCATCCTCGTCCTGATGAGCGACATATCCGCTACTCAGATGTACGCCAACTTCGTCCGCTTGTAACTACCGAATTTAACATTGAAGGAAATCCGCAAGCGAAGTTTTTAGCACTTTTGCATGAAGTAAAACCCACACAGGCAACGCTTGTACCCGATGCTAATGATGCAATTACTTCAAATTCGGGTTGGGACACTGTGAAAAATTTTGATTTTTTGAAAAATATTGTATCAGAACTAAAAGCAGACGGCATTCGCATTTCTATTTTTGTAGATACCAATTTGAAAAATATTGAATATGCTCGTCTTGCAGGGGCGGATAGAATAGAATTTTATACGGAGCCATATTCTGCTAATTATTTAAAAAACAATGAATTGGCAGTTAAGCCATTTGTCGCTGCTGCAAATTATGCACGAGAAATTGAACTCGGTATAAACGCAGGACACGACCTTTCACTCGAAAATTTAGCATTTTTGCACAAAAACATTCCTTTTTTAGACGAGGTTTCAATTGGGCATGCACTGATTGCGGATGCGCTGTATTTCGGACTGGAAAAAACAATAGGATTATATAAAGAACAGTTAAAATAAAACTTATATTTGAAGTGTAAAAATTGTCTTTCCCTGGAAAAAGTTGACTCACAAAAGAGTCAAAAATGCACAAACACATCAAAAAGCATAAGCCAGTATTTTGATAGAGTAATCAAATTACATTACGAGAAAGGGTACGGCAAGGATCGTATTTCACAAATTTTATCGAGACCTGCCTTTGGTATTTGTGGTTACATATCCAAACGCCATCGGAGAAATCACTTACTTATTCAGTATTATCTATCCCCAACCGCCTCCTTCTCCATCGCCAACTCCGCAGGTTGAACATGGATTATCGTCATTATCAAGCGTTTCGGAGGCAAATGCATGCTCAATCTCTATTATTTCCAATTTTGGGGTTTCGTATTCTAATATTTCTTTTTCTTTATTATTTTTCATAAAAATAGAATATTATTTTCTCCGTTCACCTTCGCCTTTGATAGATGAAGGCAAACAGAGAAATATTATTATTTTCAATAATTATTATGTTAAATTATTTTAATACAATTTTTTGAGTTGATATTTTATTGGCAATTTGAATTTTAACCAAATAAACGCCCGAAGGCAGGATATCGTTTATAATATACGACTTGCCACTGACATTCAAATCCGCAATCTGCGAACCGCTAACGCTGTAAATCTTAACATTTTGCAATTCGGCAGAGGAAACGATATTGATTTTACCATCTCGTACAAATGCCTGTACATTTACATTATCTAACCGATTATCCGATGTTGGAACACGTGAGCCGAAATAGAGAGCAAAACGGCTGTCGCTACTGCTGCTGATATCGGTCTGATAATCGTATGAAGGAAGTGCAGTCAAATCAATCTCCGCTTCTGTCAAATAATCAATCAATGTAATATCACAGTTGTACGTATCCATTCCTTCAAAGGATAATGTTATCACACCGCTTGAATTAGTGAGAATTCCAAGCGGAATAGTAACTCCCTCTTCGGAAAAGCCAAAAGCATTTATTCCAAGTTTTACATTATTTTTCAAAGAATAAATTTGCGGATATACCGAGGCATTGCCGTTGATAAAGTTCAGGTCAAAATTACCTATGGTAGATGCACTGCTATACTGATTACGTTTGATAATAGTAAAGAACGAACCGTTTTCATTAGTAGCGGTTACTGTCATCCTTTGAGGTAAAGCCTTAAGAAATGCAGGTACAGAAGAAATTATCGGCTCTGTAAATGTGATGAAATTTTCCGATGCACCGCTGTTATTTACTGCCAGAAATCCTTTCCAAGGTTGTATCAAACCATCATAGGATTGATAAGTAGAACCAAGCCCAGAAACGTCAAAATCATAATAACCTGCCTTGATAACACCCGTACTTGCCAAATCATCAATATCAATATCATTCAAATAAGGATTACCCAAAAGAGTGTATTTATTGGAAGTATTAATCGGAAAATTGAAATTTCCTGTAACAATCGGGTAATAAAAATATTTTATTCCATTCCATCCTGTAAGATTTGCTACATCCGTAGGGTTGATAGTGTAGGCAAAGCCCTGACCTTTTTCAAATTGATACGAATAATTGCCGATTTGATTTGTCCATGTAAATGAATTGGTACTATTAAAATTCGCTGTTTTTACCATCGCACCCGGATTGCCTCCAAAGGCAAAATCTCCTACCGTCCAATTATCGAAAGGGGCAGAGATGAGCAACCAATTACCCACAGCATTAAAACCTGATACATTATCACCATCTCCAGCCGTATCATAAACATCAACAGCGAGCGGAGCAGTAGTAAAGGTCAGTACATTGCCGTTGTATGTTCCTGCGGCTGTGGTAGCATAAGCATAAAATTTATATTTAGAATTGGGAGTAAGCCCTGTCAAATTTCCATCAGTTGTTTGTATCCAAGCAGAAGATTTTTCCCTTTTATACTTAAATCCTTGCGATGTAACTGGATTACCATTAGCAGATACCGATTTATTAAGCGTTGCGGAAACGGATGTAACAGCAGTGGCTGCCTGTGTTATAACTGTTGGGTCGGTATCACATTTGGTAGTAAATGTATATAGTGGACTGTCTGCATAATTGCCGCAATCGTTTTTTGCCCTAACAAAAAAACTATTTAATGCACACGCTTGAAAGTTACCAGTATAATTAAAAGGAAAATAAATGTCTGTGATACCGGAAAATATATAATAATAACCTGGTTGACCCGGTACTGCAACCCACACTTCATAACTTGTTGCGCCTTCAACCTCATCCCAACTTATAGTAGCGCCTCCTGGTGTGGGAGTTGAAACGACAATATTAGCAGGAGCATCGGGAGTGTTATTTATCCTGTTTTTGTAAAAAGCAACAATATGTTTTGTATTTCTAAAAACTTGTGCATTATTGGCTGATGCTGCATTTCCTGTAGGCTGCCCCATATAAATAATATTGGGATTAGAATAATACGGAGTTTCAATACCTGTGTACGACATTACCGAACCATAAACATTGCTGTTTGTTCCTGTCCAATACCATCCCCAGGCATAAGGGAAAAGTGGCGTAGGAGGAGTTGCTCCATATTGTTGTATTTCGTGATTCATACCCAGATTATGTCCTATCTCGTGGATTACAGTAGTTGTCCAACTTGCCTGCTGAATCCTGATAACATTAAAAGCATAATCGGGTATTCCTGCTATTACATTATTCAACAACCATCCCAAACCGCCTATGGTTCCCGGTTCGTTATGGTCTGTAAAAAGCGAAACAATATCTGCATAATATTGTTTACGTAATTGATGTACCTCGTCCATATATCCGTCTGAAGTTCCTGTTAATCTATTAAGGTCTGTATTCATCTTATCTCCCAAAAACTCCACATAATTAACCAATGCGGAATGAACATTAACGATAGTATCACGGTTTCCCTGATTATCTAATACTGCCTGCGCTTGAGCCATTGCTCCTGCTATTGTGTTGCTTATACCTCCTTCATTTGCATTTGCCCAGGCTTGTGCTGCGGGAGTATAGACAATGAGTAGATTAAGAGTTTCAGGGTCGGTACCGGTGAGCGAAGGGTCGGGATTACAGACATCGGTAGGCGCTTGGGGAATTGACTGCTCATTATTGTTATTAATATTAAGCGGAATTTTTACGGGAATCTCTTTCTGGTCGTCTTTCAATTTTATCTCATCATTATCGTTAAGTTCAATCAAAAAATCGGCATCGGAAGCAATACTGCTTCTGCTGCTAAATCTTTGATTATTTTCTGGAACGGTGAGAGAAAAAAGAGACCTGCCTTTGGTATTTGTGGTTACATACCCAAACGCCATTGGATAGTCGGGCAATTTAAACATTATGGTAAAATTGCCATTCACATCACTTTTAATGTTTTGTACTATCGAAATATAATTTTTCGATTCAAAAAGTTGTAATACAACAGTATCGCCAATTGACACATCATTCGCATTTTGCAAAGTTGTGTTGATATGAAAAGCACGCGCTGCTTGTGCCTGACTTAAAAAGTCTTGCGGAATAATATTCTCTTGAGGTGAATTTATTGTAGAAACAACATTTCCACCATTTAGATTTATTGTTCGTTGAGCAAACAAAGTAGTTGAAACACTCAATGACAATATAATTAAGAGATTTGTAAAAATAAATTTACATCCTAAATTTTTGTTATTCAATCTGTTCATTAATTTATAAACAGAAAAATGCCTTTCATTAAGATTGTTTTTTTTAATCATTCTAAACATAAAAATTGTATTGTTAAAATTTTTTGCCTCCACTTTTGGCGTTCGGCTTCTCCATAATTATACCGGAATAACAATATTCTATCAGTTTGCAAAGTTAGGTAAAAAAACTTCTTTTTGTGAATAAAATTTAATTTTTTTGCTTTATTATTAATATTTAATTATATTTGTTTGATTTGATGATAGTTAATATTATCTGCGCATTAACATAAAAGTTAGAATTTTTTAAAAAACTTATAATCAGCGGCATGCCGCTGATTATAAGTTTTTTCTCTGCTTAAAGTTGCATTTGTTAATTGAATATAGTCACATATTGTATAAAAAAATACAGTATGTTTTTAGAACAATCAACTCAAATAATAAGTTGATTTATAACAACAGGAAATTAGAATGTTCGCATATTAACAATCATTATTGCACATTTCCCATTCTATTCAAAATCCGGTTTTCCTATTGAACTTATATCGCCGTCATTTCCATCTTCTTCTTCTTCGCCGGTACAATATTTATCAACCAACATTATCTCTTCTATCTCTACTTGTGGAGATTCGTATTTATCTTTTTCGTTTATATATTTCATAATAAATTCTTTTTTTTATCCCTCCGTTTGCCTTCTCCCACTATCGGAAGAAGGTAAACGAAAGAATGTTGTTATTTTATATTTTTTATTGTAATAGAACTTTTTGAGTTAATATTCCGTTGCTCGTTTGAACGGTTACCAAATAAACCCCTGCCGGCAATATGTTGTTTACGATATACGACTTGCCGCTGATAGTCAAATTGGCAATCTGAGAACCGCTAACGCTGCAAATCTTAACATTTTGCAAGTCGGAATTGGAAACTATATTGATTTTGCCATTGCGTACAAATGCCTGAACATTTACATTGTCTAACTGATTATCCGATGTAGGAACACGTGAGCCAAAATAGAGTGCAAAACGGCCGGATGTATTTCCGGAAACGCTTATCGGATATTGATAAGCAGAAAGTCCTGTTAGATTTACCTCTGCTCCTGTCAGATAATCAAGCAATGTGATGTCGCAACTGTAAGTGTCCATTCCGCTGAATGAGAGCGAAACATTACCTTCATAATTTGTGAAAAGCCCCACAGGAACTGTTGTCACATCGTCATTGATGGTATTAAGAGCAAGTTTTACTCCCTGACCGCTTTCGTTGTTTTTTGAAGTATAAACCTGAACTGTCTGATTTTCACCCATATTTAAGAACGGCATATCGTGGCTGCCTGCAATGGAAGTACCCGTTGATTTGTTGTTAATATATGCTGTACTGCTTCCATTGTCATTTATTGCCGTAACATTCATTTTTCCATTTGATACTGCGGGAGTAAATGCAGGAACTGGTGCAGGAGCCTCTTCGTATATGGTTATATCACCAAGTTTTTGCCCGTTCTCTTGTGCTTCTGCCGAAGTACTTGCTATTATCCCTTCCCATGTATGGATTGTCAGGTCTTCTATAACCAATGGAAAGACATCGCCCGCAGCATTGGTTGTATAGTAGCCTTCGGTGGAAAGGTTTGTGCCTTCAAAGTGAGACAAATCTATGTCTTTGTAATATGGATTGCCCACAAGAGCATATTTTACGCCTTCTTCAACGGTAACTACAACTTCACCGGTATTTGCCACACGAGGCGAGTTAAACCATCGTTGTCCGTTATGTTCAAGCCACTGAGAACTAGTTACAATTGCAGGATTTACCTGATATGCAAAGCCCTGACCAGAAGGGAGGTCACTTGTGGGAATGGTTTCCCAAGTGTAGTTCATTCCTTCCGATGCAGGTTTTTTCATACGTTTGAAGGCTGCAGAGGCAGCGCCAAATGTAAAGTCATTTTTGGTAGAATTTTCCAAAGCAGAAGAGGCAAGAGTCCAGTTGCCAACGGCATTGCCTGCATCGAAAATTGCTAATGGCAATTTGACTTCTATCTCTTGGGAAACGCAGTTATCACCTGTCTGAACGGTGTAATAGTATGTGCCTTCGCTTGTTAAGTTTGTTACAACATCGGAAGTACCGCTGAGTGTTTTTGGATATCCGCTGAGCATAACATTAACCTCTGTTGGTTCGGTAATAACATGAATATCGTCAATAGCAAGATTACATTTATCTTTTGTGTACGATATTTTTACTTGACGATAACCCAAATCAGACAAATCAAAAAGATGAGAAGTAGTTGCGAACCTAAAGTTATCTATAGACAAATCATCTATTGTATTCCACAACACGCCGTCTGTACTGCCCTCAATGTGTAACATCGATAACGAAGTCGTGCAACCTCCTTCCTCGAAACCCCACAATGAGAATGTTGTTATGGGAGCATTATATAGCGCTGTCTGTACATATTGACCTGTGCGTGAAAAACTGAGAGATTGAGGAGCGCTTCCGTAATTTCCTCCAGTAAAATAACCCTGTGGACTTGCAGCCGGATTTATATAGAACGACCAGCCGTTCAAGAGAGTAGAACTTCCATATTCAATTTTTTTATCAATATCAAGAGGAGCATCAGTAAAGACAAGATTGCTAAAATGTTCAGTTTCATTAATTGCCTTTATCTCTTTTGTATAAACATTTAAGGTATATTCCGATGCGCCATTGTTTTCCCAATTTGCGGTGAATGAATTTTCTGTTACATTAATTGCAGGATTGGCTGTTGGGGGAATGCAGGTGAAGCAAGGCTCCGTATCAAAGGATGCCACACCTCCATCTACCTGTTCGATTTTGCTGTAAGCCGTACCTGTAGTATTGATTGCAAAAGCACGGAAATAATATGTTGTACCGCAGTCCAAGCCGGTGATTATTGAAGAAAAGAAATTATTTTCCAAATCGTCACATTCTACTACGGTGCTTGTTTCTATTGTGGGTGCGTTATTCGGCGCTTTAGCATATACAAAACCATACTTGCTAATTCCACATTCATCATTCACTTCTGCCATAATTGGCATAGTAGTACCGAATGGGTCAACAGGCGTGGTATATACAATCTCAGGAGCAGGACAGGGTAATGTTACTGCTATTTCGTTTGATTCGTCAGATGTTTCACTGCTGCATAAACCTTCGCCTATTGCTTTCACTACATAGTAATAAGTGACACCCGACGTTAAGCCAGTAACTTCATACGAAGTAACATTACCGTCAGTAATAACTTTCGGATTGTAACCGGAAATAGGAATTTTGCTCACACTGCTTACCT
Source organism: Paludibacter sp. (assembly GCA_009781075.1). Classification (GTDB taxonomy): domain Bacteria; phylum Bacteroidota; class Bacteroidia; order Bacteroidales; family Paludibacteraceae; genus WRGS01. Next base: position 24,215 of record WQYU01000008.1, read on the forward strand.
TAGTTGTTCCTGTAATTAATATATCATCAATTGCATTTGAACCAGCAGCGACCACTGCAGATCCATTTACAGATACTTCATCTATCATAAGCCAGCGAATTGATAAAGTTCCCCGATTATTACAAGCCGGTGGTAATGAAAAAATACCTGAAGATACAAATTTATTATCCGAAGTTACAATGATAGTAGCACCGACTACATCACTCCATATTCCATCTCCTACATTATATTGTATTTTGAAATTTTTTGGACCTGTATTAGAACCTCTTTGTTTCGAAGATATTGTTAAATCCGTAAAACCGGTTGTATTTACAGTTACAGTCCAATATTTTGAACCGGCACCTCCATTCCAACCAGTAACGGCACGAGAATTCGTTGTACCTCCATAAGAAGAAGCATCTAAATTATAAATAGCACCTACATTTGTGGATAGCACTTGTGTGAGATTATTAGCAGAAGCAAGGTCAGGAGTTAAATCGGTTATAACAGATGTTGGAAAAGTCCAATTTGCGACAACGCTGTTTGGAATTTGTGTTTCCTCACCCTCTTTTGTATAAACAATCAATTCATATCCGCTTGCGTTATCAACTTCACTCCAATTTGCTGTAAAAGAGGTTGGGGTTTGAGATGATGCCTCTGATGCAACAGGAGCAGCAATATTGCATTCAACAGTAGCTGAGCCGGACAGTGTTACCGTTACGGGAGTTGCTGTGCCGCTTGTAAGCGTAAGCGTTGCGGAATGGTTGCCTGCTACTGTTGGAGTATAGGTTATTTCCAAATTGCCGCCACTTGTAGAGAGCGTACCCGTAGCAGGTGAGAAAAATCCTGCATTTGTACCTGTTATTGAGTATGAAATGTTTGCTGTAAGATTTGTGCCTGTTACCACAAGTTGTTTCATGTCGTTAGTGGCAACTGCCAAATCAACGGGACCGAAAGTAAGTGTTGGATTTGCGGTAATTTCAGGAGGACAATTGTCGGTATCAAATGTTTCAACTGCACTGTAACTTGTTCCTGCTCCGTTAGTAGCATAAGCGCGAACGTAATAAGTTGTGCCACAGTCCAAATTTTCAATCAATGCCTCAAAATCACCTGTCAGGGCTACAGGCACGTCTGTAACACCATGGTCTCCGAGTTTAAAATCGCCATCGGTTTCGCTGTATAAAAATCCGCGTGCGCTAACAGGACAATCACCTTCATTAGCAATGTCAGATGTTATATATGCCGACTCATCACCTCCAAGTGCGCCTATAGAACCAAGAGTTGGAGGTGTTTCGCAGACCACACAATCAGGGTTGGAAGAGTAGGTGGTGGTGGTTCCATATGTTATTACAACATCATCTAAAAAAATGCGCTGACCTGATGTTGATGACTCAAATGTAATTTTCGTTGTATTTGTAGCACCTGTTATTGTTACAGTATAGGAATCATTTTCCCCAAAAACAGGATTTGTTGTTTCAGTACCAGAAGACCCAAGTGTTGTAATAGACGCTTGGCTTAGCGTTCCTCCACCACTAATAGATAGCGATAAATCACAAACATCATTGTTCCATCGCATTGCTTTGAAAGTCAATGTCAAATTTTGTGTGCCAACTATTGACAACATTGTAGATTTTGTAATGCTCCCCAATGTAGAACCAGCACCTAAACGGCACATACCATTAGCCACTCCATAGATATTGCTTAAACTTTCCCAACCGGTTCTGCTTGATTGAGAACTTACTGTGGTAAAATCTGAAAAATTGTCAGAAAACAATTCAACACTTACGCCTTCTATTTTCCTATACACCGCAAACAGCGTTATATTGTCTGTAGGCGTATATGGATTTGGAACAAAAGTTGAGCCATTTTGAGTTTCACTCCATCCCACAAAAGTCCAATCAGCACAAGGTGAACTAAGTGTGGGTAAAGTAAGTGCATCGGTACAAAGTGTCTGTGACATTGTTGTTATTGTACCTCTGTCATTCAAAGTTACAGTTGATGCTGTAGTACAAGAAGGAACATAATCGGTAATAATAATATCGTGTACATAAAGCGCAGAACTTGGAGAAGATAAACGAAGTTTTGTAGCACTTGACAAATTTACATCGTAAGAAAATGTTGCACCAGCTGTTCCGATACCTGTAAAAGTAGTTATGTCTACCCAAGAAGCACCATTATATTTTTGCAATTTTACAGTCCTTCCTGCACCACCTGCTACCATATGAAATTCTGCAACGCCACAGGAAGCAATTTCAGGCAGTTCAATTATACCTGACGAAGAATTCATTTGAACTCTTCCTGCTGAACAAGTCCCTGTTGCAGCAGCGTTATTAGATACCATACATTGTGTCATACTAACTGTACCTGCCGGTATCGTTTGTGTATAATTGCCATAGGAAGTGCGATTAGTCCAGGATTGAATGTTTTCGTTTATCAGGTATGCTTGTCCCCACGCATTGCTGCCAGCCATCAGGCAGCCGATTAGTAACATAGAAAGTAAGACTTTCCTGTTTTTGTTTTTAAAAGAAAATTTTTTATTCATACTTTTTATTAAAATTATTAAAGAATTATTTTTTAAGTTTTTGATTATCAATATAAATACGAATTAATCGCAATCAATCAACTTATGGGACAAAGATACAACAAATAATTAAAATACCAATGTTTTTTATGAAGAAAAAGTTTTATTATTGTTAAGAAAAAATTTTGTTACTAAAATCGGCTTTTTGGTACAATCAGGTTTTTAAACAAATTTCACAAACAACACTAAAGTATTCGCATAGAAGCGAGGAATTTTCTCCAGGAAACAGAATATTAATAAAATTCAAAAAAAAACCGCAACACATTTGATGTATTACGGTTTTTTAAGTTTTGAATAAAATGTTAAATTGCTCCCTGAGCCAGCATTGCTTTTGCCACTTTAAGGAAACCTGCAACATTTGCCCCTTTCATATAATTAATATATCCATCGGGTTGCTTTCCATATTTTACGCATGCAGCGTGAATGTCGTGCATAATTTGTTGCAGTTTTTCGTCAACCTCTTCGGCAGTCCAAGAAATGTGCATTGCATTTTGCGTCATTTCCAACCCCGAAGTAGCCACACCTCCTGCATTAACGGCTTTGCCCGGTCCGTACATAATTTTATTATGTAAAAACAAATCGATTGCCTCCGGTGTGCAGCCCATATTAGAGATTTCGGAAACACACTTTACTCCGTTTGCAATTAAAAGTTTGGCATCTTCACCATTTAGTTCATTTTGTGTAGCGCAAGGCAATGCGATATCAACTTTTACTTCCCATGGTTTTTTGCCAGGAACGAATTTTGCACCAAATTTTTCTGCGTAAGGCGAAACAATATCATTACAGGTTGCGCGAAGTTCGAGCATATAGTCGATTTTGTCACCCGAAATGCCTTTTTCGTCATAAATATAACCGTCAGGTCCTGATATTGTTACAACTTTTGCACCCATTTCAGTTGCTTTTTCTGCTGCTCCCCATGCAACGTTACCAAATCCGGAAATTGCGATTGTTTTACCTTTAATATCCATCCCTGCTGTTTCGAGCATTTGTTTTGTGAAATATAATCCACCGTAACCTGTTGCTTCGGGGCGGATGAGCGAGCCGCCAAATTCAAGATTTTTTCCGGTGAGCACTCCCGTGTTTTCACGTGCTAATTTGCGATACATTCCGTACAAATAACCGATTTCACGCCCTCCAACACCTATATCGCCTGCGGGGACGTCTGTATTCGGACCAAGTTCGCGCCACAATTCAAGCATAAATGCCTGACAAAAGCGCATCACTTCAGCGTCCGATTTTCCCTTTGGGTCAAAGTCTGACCCGCCTTTGCCTCCGCCCATTGGCAGGGTTGTGAGCGAGTTTTTGAAAATCTGTTCAAATCCCAGAAATTTCAAAATCGACTGATTAACAGACGGATGGAAACGCAATCCGCCTTTATAAGGTCCTATTGCGTTATTAAACTGAACTCGGTAGCCAATATTTGTCTGTACTTCACCGCGGTCGTCAGTCCATACTACTTTAAAGGTAAAAACGCGGTCGGGTTCAACAAGGCGTTCGGCAATTTTAGCCTTCTCAAATTCAGGATGTTCGTTGTACACATCTTCAATGGTACTCAATACCTCACGGACGGCTTGTAAATATTCTTTTTCGCCCGGATGTTTTGCTTCTATTTGAAGCATCAATTTATTCAAATTCATAGCATCAAAAAATTAACTTATTAAATTTCAATATTTTATATAATTATTTTTTCTAAAAATTAAAAGTGCAATTTTAAAAAAAACTTTTTACATAAAAAAATTATAAAACGTTTTTCCGATTTATAATTTTAAATACAGAAGAATAATTAATATTTTATTAAAAATATCAAAAAAAATTCTGTTTATTTATTAATTTATTAAAAATAACTATAATATGATATTTTTTACTTTATTTTTTTGTAAATATTAAATTGCTTTCGGTTCAAAGTCAAAGGTTGTTTTATTATCAAATTCTAAAATTCGATGTCCTTGATAATTTATTTCTTTTGTCGGCAATTTTGTTAAAATTGGCGCAGCAATTCCGTTGTAAATTTTTATAGGAGAAATTTCAACCTGAGCGCAATCCCACAAATTTGATTTGATAAAACTATTTAGTAAATGAGCGCCGCCTTCCACCAGAAGCGAATGAATATTTTGACTATAAATTGCTGTTAATAAATTATTTATAAAATCATTTTTAAAATTAACATTCACAAAACAGACATTGTTTTTTTGAGAATTTTCAATATTTTCTTCAGTAATAATGATAGTTGGTTGCTTCCCATCAAAAACGTTAAAATTTTCAGGGATTTTCTTTTTGGCATCAATTACAATACGTATCGGATTCCTTCCGGTCCACATTCGCGCCGAAAGTTTTGGGTTGTCGAGTAAGGCAGTATTTGTTCCAACAATAATCGCCTGATTTTCAGTACGAATTTTATGAGTAAGCATTTTAGTCAATTCGTTTGAAATTTTCAAAGGCGGCTCAATACTGCTGTTACGTTTTTTGTCCAAAAAACCATCTGCAGTTTGCGCCCATTTGAGAAAAACATAAGGACGCTTTTTTTCAATAAACGTAAAAAAACGTTTATTGAACTCTCTGCATTTGTTTTCCAAAACGCCGGTAATAACCTCAATACCTGCGTTTCTCAAAATATTAATTCCTTGCCCTGCGACTTTAGGATTTGGGTCAATATTTCCAATTATCACTTTTGGAATTTTGCAGCGAACAATCAATTCAGCACAAGGTGGAGTGTTCCCGTGATGTGCGCACGGCTCAAGATTAACATACAATGTTGATTTTGACAGCAATTCAATATTGTGGGCTTCTATATTGTCAATAGCATTTTTTTCTGCATGTGCCTGTCCATAGGCATGATGATAGCCCTCCCCAATAATTTTGTCATTAGCAACCACCACTGCTCCAACCATAGGATTTGGCGCAACATCACCACTCCCTTTTGTTGCAAGTTCCAAACACCGAGCAATGTATAGTTCGTTTTTTCCCATTTTATAAACTAATTTTTTTGCAAAAAATATTTTATGTTGAAATTAATATTTTAACAATATGACTGACTGTTCTAAAAAAACTATTTGTACATCTTTTGCTGTACCTGCCTAATGTCTTCATTATCAATATATTCGTCGAAAGTCATTTGTTTGTCGATTATACCGTTCGGCGTGAGTTCAATTATTCGGTTGCAAACAGTGTCCATAAATTCGCGGTCGTGAGAAGAAAGCAAAACATTTCCCTTAAAACTCACCAGAGTATTGTTGAATGCCTGAATTGATTCCAAATCAAGATGATTTGTGGGCGAATCGAGTACCATCACATTAGCATTTGCCAACATCATACGAGAAATCATACAGCGCATTTTTTCTCCGCCCGAAATCACGCTCGATTTTTTATAAACCTCCTCTCCTGAAAACAACATTTTCCCAAGATACGAACGCAAAGTAGATTCTAATGTATCTTCCGAAAATTGTGCAATCCAGTCAATAAGATTCAAATTATTATCGAAAAATGTCGAATTATCAAGCGGCAAATAAGCGGAAGTTATAGTTACACCCCAGTTGTAGGTTCCTCTGAAATTTTTATCATTATCTGTAATTATTTCAAAAAAAGCAGTCATTGCACGTGTATCGCGGCTAATAAAGGCGATTTTGTCGTTTTTTTCAACATTAAAATTTACATTATCAAAAAGAACAGTTCCATCGGCAAGCGTTTTCCCGAGATTTTTCATTTCCAAAACCATATTTCCCGGATCGCGTTCTGGGGTAAAAATTATTCCGGGATATTTACGCGTCGATGGTTGAATATCTTCTACATTAAGTTTTTCGAGCATCTTTCGGCGACTTGTTGCCTGCTTCGACTTTGCAACGTTGGCGCTGAAACGGCGAATAAATTCTTCCAATTCTTTGCGTTTTTCATCTGTTTTTTTATTTTGCATTTGCTGTTGGCGCAGTGCAAGTTGGCTCGATTCGTACCAAAAAGTATAATTCCCCGCAAAAAGTTTTATTTTTCCATAATCAATATCAACGGTATATGTACTTACAGCATCAAGGAAATGACGGTCGTGAGAGACAACAAGCACCGTATTTTCGTAATTTACCAAATAATTTTCGAGCCAGATAACCGTTTGTACATCAAGGTCATTTGTCGGTTCGTCGAGCAAAAGATTGTCAGGGTTGCCGAATAACGCTCTTGCTAACAAGATTTTAACTTTTTCTTTGGCGCTCAATTCTTTCATTAATAAATAATGTTTTTCTTCGGCAATTCCCATTCCGCTCAACAGTGCAGCGGCATCGCTTTGTGCTGTCCATCCGCCCAATTCGTTGAATCTTTCTTCCAGTTCCGATGCGTGTATGCCGTCTTTTTCCGAAAAATCTTCTTTTAGATATATTGCATCTTTTTCCTGCTGTATTTTCCAAAGAACATCATTGCCTTGAATAACCGTATCAATAACAGCCAGTTCCTCGTATGCAAAGTGGTCTTGCTGCAAAACCGATAGCCGCTCGTTTGTACCAAAAGAGATTGTTCCGCGTGTGGGGTCGAGTTCGCTACTGAGAATCCGCAGCAAAGTAGATTTTCCGGCACCGTTTGCACCGATAATACCGTAGCAGTTACCCGCTGTAAATTTCATATTAACATCAGAAAACAGCACCCGCTTCCCGAATTGTATTGCCAAATTATTTACCGAAATCATTAAGAAAAATTATATTTTTGATTATAAGACCAATAAAAAATGCAAAGGTAAGCGTTTTTTAGAATAAAACAGATATAAATAAATTTCATTATTCTAATTTTTTTTGGTTGTTAAGAAATATTTTGCGAATTTTGTCGCCGGTTATCAATAATACTAATTAAACGATAGGATTTAAAATTTCCAATTTTTTCTTCAATTTTATGCTGTTAAAAACCGAAAAAGAATTTGAGATTCGCTTTTCAGAGGTTGATTCTATGGGAATTGTATGGCACGGTGCATATCCGCTATATTTTGAAGATGCTCGCGAAAAATTCGGTAAAGAGTTCAATTTGGAATATTTATATATGTTTGAGCATGGTTTTTATGCGCCATTGGTTGAATTGCATTTTGAATACAAACGTCCCCTTAAATACAAGGACAGAGCCAAAATTGAAATTGCATACCGCAATACCGATGCTGCGAAATTGATTTTTGACTATACAATCCGCTCCCTACCCGACAATCAGATAGTTGCTTCCGGCTATTCTGTTCAGGTCTTTTTAGATAAGACTTTTAATTTGATGTGGGAATTGCCGGAATTTTTTAAAAAATGGAAAAACTTTTATTTAAAATGATTATTTCTGGAACAAATATAATATCTGCGCTCGGTTTTTCCACAGAAGAAAATTTTTCTGCCTCCCAAAATGGAGTTTCCGGTGTAAAACATTACGAAATAGGTACTTTTGACTTACCCCATCCATTTATGGCATCGTTAATTGATAAGGAAAAATTATGCGACGAGTTTAAAAAAATATCATCTAAAAATAATTATACCAACCTTGAAAAAGCAACTATTTTATCTGTTTTTTTTGCAAATAGGCAAGCACAAGTCAATTTGTCGAGCAAAAGGACAATAATAATTTTATCAACAACAAAGGGAAATATTGATTTGCTTGAACACCAGCCATATAATTGCGCACTTGACCCACAATCCCATGTTTTTTTATGGAAGACAGCAGAGACAATTGCTCGTTTTTTCAAAAATCCTAACACTCCGATAGTCGTTTCAAACGCCTGCATTTCAGGTGCAGCGGCACAAATAGTTGCAATGCGGCAATTGCAGTTGGGCAATTATGATTACGCTGTTGTTACGGGAGTAGATTTTTTGTCGAAATTTATCATTTCCGGATTTGAGTCGTTCAAAGCTCTTTCACTAGAACTGTGTCGACCATTTGATAGAGATAGAAATGGATTGAATTTGGGCGAAGCCGCAGCAACGTTAATTTTTAGCAATAGTCAAGATACAAACGGTAATTCTTTGCAATTGCTTGCTGGAGCAATACGCAACGATGCAAGCCATATTTCTGCACCATCGAAAAATGGAGAAGGAAGTTACAATGCTTTGAAATTTATTTTGCAAAATATTGATATAAAAGAAATTGCATTTATCAATGCACATGGCACAGCAACTTTATATAACGATGCAATGGAAGCCAATGCTATTGTTCGAGCAGGATTGGAAAATGTAGATGTAAATTCGTTAAAAGCGGTGTTTGGACACACTTTGGGTGCTGCCGGAGTGTTGGAAACCATTATTTCTGCTAAAGCATTCGAGAAAAATATAATACTTAAATCAATGAATTTCAACGCACAGGACTTTGAAAATCATATCCATATTTCAATAGAAAATCATTTTTGCAATAAAAAATATTTTATTAAAATGTTATCCGGTTTTGGGGGTGTTAATGCTGCTTTGCTCTTTTGCAGAAAATAATTTTTAAAGAATTTGCATCATAATCCTTTTGATAACATAAGAATTTTAACAATAGTTTGTTTTGCTCTTTTTAATGTCTTTACATTTATGCCTTTTCTAATGAATAATATGGTATAAATTGCCTTGTTGATTATAACCTTTTCTACTGTAACTTTACAAACATAATTTTTTTTATTACTTTTGCAAAATAAAATTAAATAATAAAAAATGGCAAAACAAACAGGTTTGGGTAAAGGGCTTGGGGCGCTCATAGATACAAGTGATGTAAAAACAAGCGGCTCGTCGTCTATCAACGAGGTCGAAATAGCGATTATTAACGCAAATCCTAATCAGCCGCGTTCACATTTTGACAAAGAAACATTGGAAGAACTTGCCGCCTCAATAAACGAATTAGGAGTGATTACGCCGGTTACTTTACGCAAAAACGAAGACGGTACATACCTTATCATTGCAGGCGAGCGGCGACTCCGTGCGGCAAAAATGGCTGGATTGACGTCAATTCCCGCCTACATTAAAACCGCTGCCGACGAGCAGGTTATGGAAATGGCGTTGATTGAAAATATCCAGCGCGAAGACCTTAACGCCGTGGAAATCGCTCTTTCGTTCAACAGGTTAATAGAAGAATACAAACTGACGCAGGAACGCCTCAGTGAGCGAGTAGGGAAAAATCGTGCTACTGTTGCCAATTATTTGCGTCTGTTGCGCTTGCCTGCTGAAATTCAGATGGGCATAAAAGATAAAAAAATTGACATGGGACATGCGCGAGCGCTTTTGAGCATCGACGATACGGCAAAAATGTTGAACATTTACGAACAAACAGTAGAAAACGGCTATTCGGTGCGCAGGGTTGAACAACTTGCTAAGCAGGCAAATAATACAAAAGAAAAAACACAAAAAGAAAAAAATCCGATTGAAAAATTGGAGATTTATTCAGACATAAAATCGCAATTAAGTAGCGTCTTTGGAACAAGTGTGAAGTTTGTTTGTAACACAAAAGGCAAAGGAAAGATTGAAATCCCATTTAATAACGACAACGAAATGATGACAATAATGAATCTGCTGGATAAGATTGAGTAATTTTGATGTTTCAAAAAATTCATTTGATATTATGTTTTCTTTTTGTATTAATATTTTTTTTTATAAATAATATTGATGCACAAACTTTTACGCCCGCCCAAAGTATTGCCTCTGCTCCATCCGACAGCGTTATCATTGTACCAACAACGCCCGACAGCGTTTTATTACACACCGATTCTTCAATTTTTGTTTTGCAAAATAATAAAAATAAATTGCCTGATACTCTGCGTTTTAATGGTGTTGATGCCAATAAAGTTGTATGGTTTGGCGCTATTGTTCCCGGAATGGGGCAAATTCTTAACAGAAAATATTGGAAATTACCTATCGTCTATGGCGGATTTTTAGTATGTGCCTACGCAATTACTTGGAACGGAACGCAATATAATTCCTACAAAAATGCTTATCGAGATATTATTGACAATAATCCCAACACGAACAGTTATTTGGATTTACTTCCAAAGGGATATACAATTGAAAATTACCCCGGAGGGATAAACAATTTAACACAACGTTTAAAATCCGGACAAGATAATTATAGACGTTACCGCGATTTAAGTGTCTTAATTTCAGTACTTTACTATGGTTTAACAGTGCTTGATGCTTATGTCGATGCCCAACTATTCAACTTTGATATTTCACCCGATTTGTCGATGAGAGTTAATCCTGCGGTTATAAACAGCGCACAAATTCAATCGAAAAAAAATTCAAATGCGTTCGGAGTTCAATTAAGTTTGAATTTCTAAAAAAAACACAAAAGTTACTTATTTTTTGTAAATTAAGTTGCTGAAAATAATAATTTTGCTTACCTTTGCCAAAAACGTATAATTTTTTATATTTTCCCATCAAAAAAAATAACAAAAAGAAATTTCAATGAACATTCCAAAAATAATCTTTTATATATTATTTATTTTTAAAATAATAATAATCAATGATTTATCTGCACAAAATAAAAATATTTTTCGCAAAACTAACACAACCGACACAACTGTACAGATTAAAGTGTCTCCGCCTGATATAACCGACCAACCAGCCGATGCTTCAGAATTAAAGTCTTTTGAGGAAAAAATGCAAAAATGGGCGCGTCTAAGAGGCAAATACGATGCAGAATGTAAGCGAAAAAGTACCGACCCGAATGTTGTACCCGACTCCATTTACAAACAACGCCTTGCAAGTTTGCCGTATATAATGGAAACGCCTTATAATGAGATAGTTAGAAGTTATATTGACAGTTATACTATTAGGCATCGGCAATCAACCGAGTACATGCTCGGCAGCAGTAAATATTATTTTCCGATTATTGAAGAAATATTGGAACGGAAAGGTCTCCCTTTGGAACTGAAATATTTACCTGTAATAGAGTCTGCTTTCAATCCGACAGCCGTTTCTTCAGCAAAAGCAGTGGGTTTGTGGCAATTTATAGCGCAAACTGCACAATCATATAATCTGGAAATCAATAGTTTGGTAGATGAGCGCCTCGACCCTATAAAATCAACTTACGCAGCCGCCGACTATTTATCCGATTTGTATGAAATGTTTGGCGACTGGCACCTTGCAATTGCCGCCTATAATTGTGGTCCGGCAAATGTTCGCAAAGCAATATCGCGCTCGGGTGGAAAAACAGATTATTGGGCTATTTATCCATATTTGCCAAGAGAAACGCGTGGCTATGTCCCAATTTTTATTGCTGCAAACTATACTTTTGAATTTGCAGCAGAACATAATCTTTGTGCGATGGTACCTGAATTACCTGCACTTACAGATACCATTTTAATTTATGAACGTATTCATTTTCAACAAATTAGTTCTGTTATTAATATTCCATACGACGAACTGAAAAATATCAATCCTCAGTACAGACAGGATATTATTCCCGGTTCGCAGTTAAAAGCATATCCGTTACGCCTGCCGATTAACTATATTGATATGTTTTTGACCCGCTACGATTCTATCGTTGCATACAAGGCAGATGAACTTATCAATCGCCGAGATGAGGTTGAGGCACAAACTGCTGCGGAATATTACAAAGGCACAATACGTTATCACACTGTCCGAAAGGGACAAACGATTTCTTCCATTGCAGCAAGATATGGCGTGTCGGTCAACAATTTGAAAAAATGGAATAACATAAGTGGGTCGAAAGTCAGTGTCGGAAAGAAGTTGAAAATAAAAAAATAAAATGACAATTTCTTATCAAAATATTCCTGTAAATAATATTATTGCACTTATTAATTGGACTTTCTTTTTCAAAGCGTGGCAACTTGCAGGCGCATATAACGAAGAAAAAGAGGCACAAAAACAACATCTTCAAGCAGAGGCAAATGTTTTACTACAAAAAATTATTAGAGACAATTTATTAAAAATCAATGCCTTTGTGGGAATTTTTCCTGCTCACACACAAGGAGAAGATATTATTATTTCCACCAAAAACGATATTTTAACATTGCCGATGTTGAGGCAGCAACACCCTTCAAGCGATGGTTTTTGTTATTCGCTTTGTGATTTTTTAAATGAAAAAAATGATGAAATTGGTGTGTTTGCTATTTCGGTACATGGCGCCGAAAATTTATCCGACAATTTTCTGAAAGTGAACGATAATTACAATTCAATATTAATTAAAACTATTGCAGATAGATTAGCGGAGGCATCTGCCGAATATTTGCATTACCTTGTTCGCACACAAATTTGGAATTATTCTAAAAATGAAATTTTTGAACCGAAACAACTTCTAAAAAACGATTATCAGGGCATTCGTCCGGCTGTGGGTTATCCGTCTCTACCCGACCAGTCAATTATTTTCGATTTGGATAAAATAATAAATTTCAGCAAGTTAGATATCAAACTGACGCAAAATGGAGCGATGTTTCCAAACTCATCGGCGTGCGGACTTTATTTTTCTCATCCGAAATCAAAATATTTTATGATAGGAAAAATAGATGAAACTCAACTTGCCGATTATGCCTTCCGACGCGGAAAATCTGTAGACGAAATGCGAAAGTGGCTCGCTGCAAATCTGTAGCAATATAACATCTCTTCTTCTCGACGCTAAATTACATCCGGTTAAAACAAGTTATTGAACAATTTTGGCACACCAGCAAAACCCTGTTTTTATCCCAAAATGTCCATTAGGACAATTGTTAACAAATATTTAATTTTCTAATGGACACCATTAGAAAATGTTATCTGTAATGAATTGATAATTAGCGCATAATTTTGCATTAATTGTTCAAA
>WQYU01000009.1 GCA_009781075.1 Paludibacter sp.
AATTTATAACTCGAAATACGATATTTATCTCAATGATTGGCTAAAATTTGGTCTTAAATTGCCTTCTGTTGTGCGTATTCATAAAATGGCAACATTGGAAATGGATATGATAGAAACAATAATTGGGCAAATAGACTATACCATTCTAAGTGAAATCAGAGAAATATACAAATCAATAATTGAATAAAAAAAGAAAAATGGCCAGCCACTAACGAGGGGTTTGGCGTCAGGCGGGGCGTTGTCTCGTTTGACACATTAGTGAATCCACGCCTGCCAAGCCTCAAACACATTAACAACAATGGCAGAATAGCAGTGCGAACAGGAGGCAATAGATTTTGGAAACAAAATAAGGTCAATCAAAAAAAAATATATATTTTTCAGGACTAAAACAATAATAAAAAATAGTATGAAAGAAGTAAAAACGCCAATAAACATTTATCTTCCTTTAATTATTTCGCTTTTTGAAAAGCATAAAATTAAAGATGCCTACCTTTTTGGGTCGGTGCTTACCGATAAATTTGATGAAAAAAAAGCGATGTGGACTTTTTAGTCAATTTTATTGACGGGATAGACCCTTTGGAAAAAGGTGAGTTATTGTGGAATTTACGGTTTTCTTTGGAAGACAATCTAAAAAGACCCATCGATTTAATTACAGAAACTTCGCTTAAAAACCCTTATTTTATTGAAGAAGTAAACGAAACAAAAATGAAAATATATGCAATTTGACAAGTTAGGAGAAAATTTTTTTTAATTTTGCAGTTATATTAGTTATCAAAGTTTATATAAAATATTAAAGGAATATGAACGTTTTTAATGACATTATTAGAATTAACCCCGAAAAACGCTTTGGGAAACCTTGTATAAGAGAAACTCGTATTACAGTTTACGATGTGTTAGGGTGGCTGTCGGTGGGAATGACATACAACGATATTCTTGCCGATTTTCCGGAACTGACACAGCAGGATATTCTTGCCTGTCTTGCTTTTGCTGCTCAACGTGAACGCACTTTACAATATGCCTAACATTAAATTACTGTTCGACCAAAATATATCGTCTCGTGTTTTGCGTTTACTTCCTGACAACTTCTCTGATTCTTGTCATGTTCGGTCGGTAGGCTTGAATGATTGCGATGATGCAAAAATATGGCAATTTGCTAAACAAAATGGTTTTACTATCGTAACATTTGATGCTGATTTTTTTGATATATCCGTGCTTAGAGGTTTTCCTCCTAAAATTGTTTGGCTTCGCACAGGAAACTTGACTACTTCCGAAATCGCAGAATGTATCACTCTCAATTACTCAGATATAGTTTCCTTTATTGATAATTCTGACCAAAGTTGTTTAGAAATTGATTAAAAAGCGACAAGTATTTGATTATTTGTTCGACTATGACATTTGATACAGAACAAATAATAAAAAGAGACCAGCGCCCAACAGGCAGTTTCACGCAGACGGAGGTGTTGCTTCGTGGGATTTTGGAAGTTCGCCTCCCGTACAGCGATATTGCAAATTGACTGAGTAAAGTAATTTTAAATATGTTTATTTTAATAATTTAGAAGTTGCACCCGACACGAATTAGGGATTTTGGAATGAAAAAGAAAATCAAAGAGAACCTATTTTACATTGGGGTTATTATTTTTTCTCTAACCTTATTTGCAGAAAACTTATTTGAAATCAAAACAAATTTTACTGCTTTTTGTTCAGGTTTTGGCATTGGTCTTGAGTTGGTGGGTGTGTTTTTTTTAATAAAGAAAAAGAAAGACAATAATCTCAGAGACTGAAAAGATAAATTTCATAATATTCAAAATAAAAGCGTAACTTTGTAAATATAATAAAAACGTGAAGATTATGGATACAACATTTCATTTTGCATCAGCACAAGAAATCACGCCTGTTATTTTAGATGTAATTAGGCAAGCATATCAGGAAAAACCTGTTTCTATTTATATTCGGGAAGACAAATTCGATGTACCTGATTGGCAAATACAGGAAGTAAGGCGCAGAGATGCCGCTATGGTAAACAATCCTGCTTATTTGTTCGATTGTGATATGGTTATTAGCGACTTGGAAAGAGAATTGGAAACGCTATGAAAGCAAATAAATTCATTTCCATATACGCAAAAACAGACCTTTCTGATGCTTCAAAATGGTATGAGAAACAACAACAAGGTTTAGGAAAACGCTTTTTGAATGAAATGAAAGAGGCATTTGATATTATTTGCAAAAATCCGGTAGGGTTTCAAGTCCGCTACGATAATTATCGTATTTATTTTACAAAAATCTTTCCTTATGGTATTCATTATCAATATATAGCCAATAAAAATGAAATTCACATAAAGGCGATTTTTCATACATCGTTAAATCCCCAAAAATGGGAAGAACGAATGTGATACACTTAATAATAAAGTTTTATGAAAAATGAAGGTAAAAAATAAACTCCTAATGAAAAAAGAGGTAATCATTAAAATAAAAAAGATAAAATAATAATAAAATACAAATACATTATGGCAAATACAAATATGAAAACCCTACTGGCTGCGAGTAAGAAGATAACGATACTTCTATTTTTCCTGTCGAATTTTATTTGTTTATATTCACAAAATATTTCAAATGAATTCAAGCAGGATACTGCGCGTGTTGAACAAAAAGTGCGCAATATGCTCGACAAGGACTACAGCACTTACGGAATGCATGAGGCAAACAAAACTCTCGAAATCGAATATGACAAATTGTTGAATAAATACTACAAAATTTTATACAACAAATTAGACGACAACGGCAAAAAGGCATTGAAAGAAGCACAGTTGAATTGGATAAAATTTCGTGATTCTGAAAAGGAACTTGTTGCACAATTATATCAAAACACATACAACGAAGAGGGCGGCGGCACTATTTGGGGCGTAATTTATGGAAATTCAGCTGCGCAAATAACACGCGAAAGAGTTTTTGTATTATACGGTTATTTGGTTTTAGATAACTTGGAAGAGTAAGATGATTAAGTGAAATAAAAAAGAGCAATTAAAAACACCAGCGCATAACAAGCGTAGCGAAATTTCCGCCTATAGTGCCGCCCGTGAGAGCAAAAACTGTCCAAGAGTCATATTGGGAAAAAATGAATTTAACAAATACTAGTTGTTTGTTAGGAAAAATGTTCTTAATTTTTGTATTTAGAAATAAAATCATAGATTTATGGCAAACGAAACAAATATGTATTACAGATTCACGAGTGATAATGAACCAAAAGAAGAACAGCTTTTGCTTCTTATGCAAGAAGTTAAAGAGGAAGTTCGAAAAAAAAATTCAAACTTACAGTCTACAATAGTGGAAAATATTAAGCGAGAATACGAAAAGATAAAAAAAATATATCCAAACTTATAGAAAATGGAACGACCAAAACTTCTCATAATCGCAGGACCCAATGGAGCGGGAAAAACAACCGTTACAAGTCAAATTCTGAAACATGAATGGGTTGAAGGCTGTGACTATATAAACCCCGATTTTATTGCACGAGATTTATTTGGAGATTGGAACTCACAAGAAATGGTTTTAAAAGCTGCTCAATTTGCTGAGAAACAGAGAGAAAAATGCTTAGGAAACCGAAGCAGTTTAATTTTTGAAACAGTCTTGTCGGCGCCTGATAAAATTAACTTCATTCAACGGGCAAAACAACAAGATTATTTTATTCGTCTATTTTTTATTGGGACAGACAATCCGCAGATAAATGCCTTGCGCATAGCTCAACGAGTAATGCAGGGAGGACACGATGTTCCAATTCAAAAAATTGTAAGTCGTTACTACAAGTCAATCGCAAATTGTATTTTATTATCAAAAATTGTTGATAGACTGTATGTTTACGATAACTCAATTGAAAACGAGCAAACAGAATTGTTGTTTAGGGCTAACGGTGGAAAACTTGTAAAACAATATGCACCAATGCACGAATGGGCAAAGCTGATTTATGAAAATACTATTTAGACAAATTCTTATAGCCGAGAATAATAAATGGGCGGCATACAACGAGCAGTTTCACGCAGGCGAGGCGTTGTCTCGTCCGAACTTTACCGATGCCCCCGCCTGCTGCTAAAAACGTTGGCTGTAATTCCCACTTTTACGGGAAGCAAATAACTTCCAATGCTAACGTTTGGAAGCAGCGTTAATGGAAATTTTGATGAATTTGAGTGTAAAAAAAATGATGCTGAAAATCAATGGTTTACAAAAACGTTAGTCAGAAGCGGCGTACCAGCGAGAGACAGAGAAGCCGAGAAACGTAAGGAGTGATGTTTTGAAAATATTATTAACTATAAATTATAAATAAAAATGAAAAAAGTAATGATTATGAGTATTTTAAGTTCGCTGATTGTTGCAGCGATTTTGACTTCTTGTGGCGGCGATAATGCAACGAACAAATTAGTTAAAGAACTAAATTCAAGTTACACAAACGACGGAAAAGAGGTGGAACTTGTTGGCTATATTGCCATTGTATCTGGTAGAGCGGGTGGCACATCAGTAAATAATGGCAAAATTACAGTTGGTTTGACAAATTCAAATTGGCAACAAAAACAAGATGCTTTTGCACAAGCAAAAATAAATTTTGGGAAAGATAGTAATAGTTTGTGGTTACCTGAAAAATTTTTACTTTCTGATGTGGAAATTTACGATTCAAAAGGACAAAAACATGATGTAAACACCAAATTAGCCATAAAAGGAATCGTTCATTACACAAATAAAGATTGGGAAAATGCTCTCAAACAGGAACAGGAAGGCAAAAAGGATATGTTCAGCAACAATCCTGCGTTCCAAAAAATGCGTGAAAAATCATTGAACGAAGACAAAGCCGCCGCCAAAGCACGAGAAAAGAAAACAGGCGACCCCAACAATTATTCGTTTGAAATAAGTGTAAACGAAATTTCTGTTGCGAAATAAATTTTAGAATAACAGGGGTAGTAAATGAATGTTTAAAGAAAGAGTAAAAGTAAAAAAGATATTAAAAATGCACAGCCGATAACGAGGGGTTTGGCGTCAGGCGGGGCGTTGTCTCGTGTGAACATTTGTGTAACCCACGCCTGCTGCCAACACGTTTGTGTGCAAGTGAGTGAGAAGTGTCGTGAAAAGATGATGAGTGTGCCGAGAAAAAATATAAACAAACATTAAGAACTAAAATTTATAAATATGAGTTTATTAATGATATTATTAGGTTATCCTAATTGGACAGATATTTTACAAGCCATAGGAGCGGTTATTGCGATACCTTTGACTCTAATAACTGTTTACAAGTTGGTTAAAAGAGACAAAGAACGAGAATCTGAAATTAAAAGTTTGTCTACTATTGCTAATCAACTGACTGCAATGCAAATTGAATCTGAAAAAAGGTATAAATCTTCTAAAAAACCATTTATCAATATTACTTTAGAGTATAATCCCAGCAAAAAATATGTAAGATTAGATTTCACTAACACTAATCCAAATTCGACAATTACTGATTTAAAAATATCTAATGACCGTTCTGATTTTAAGGATTTTAGTGCTGTGAAAACTACAATTAATACTATAGATAAAACGCAACATTTTTGGATTGGATTAAGTTATGAAGACAATCCTTTTGAATTTGCACCGTTACATTTGAGTTATAGAACAGAAGAAGGATATTTATTTATACAAGACATATTAATTTGGCTTGAAGGCGGTCGGTTCATTTTATCGCCTTCAGCAATAATTGACGAACAAAATAGCCCTGCAATCTATACACAATAACGCCTGCCGTCAAACCCAAAACATGTGTAGGTGAATACAAACAGAATAAAAATATGAAGTCAATACTGTTTCTTTTATTTTTACTTGTTGCTTGTGTGAGTTTTGGACAAGACATTGTAGTTGAGAAAGTACGTTTGACCAACAATGACAATGATGTTTCGGAAATACCAAGAGTAAAAGACCTGAAAAATGCCAATAATGTTGCTGTAGAAAAGATAAACGCTCAAATTCTCGACAGGTTTATGATTACAGGTTTTGAGCAAAATGAAAAATTAGCCGAAGAACTTACTAATTGGTTTGGAATTGAGTGTAGTTCGGAATTAAAAGATGATATTTTATATATCTGGCTTAGTGGAACATACTATGGAGCATACGATAATGATATTGAGGATTGTTTTTATTTCAACCTGAAAACAGGAGAAGAATTACAAATGAGTGAAATACAATTTCAATCACTATTTACACTGTCGGGATATCTGGACTTTATTAATAAATATTGGCTCAAAGGCGTGAAAAAAGAGTTTAAAGAGGCGATTAAATGTGCTGATTCCGAACCATATTGCAGTTATTACGATATAGATTATTCTGTGGACGAAAACAAACTATCAATATCTTTGAATGACGATTGCTATCCGAGGGTAGTTCGGGTTTGCTCGCCTTACTATAATTTGTCGATACCGCTTGATTCTGTTAAGACATATCTAAACGATGTGGGCAAATATATACTTGTTGAAAGCGATTATTTTTCAAAATCACCGATTGATAAATTTATTGAAAACAAACGACTTAAAGAAAAAATACCTGATAATGTATTTCTTTTTGGCAAAATAGATGATAAATATCCAATAAGTATGGCTATTTGCATTGATAAACAAAATCAAATTTCAGGATATTATTATTACGATAATAAATTGCAGAAATTAAATCTATATGGGGGAAAAAATGGAGAAGATATTCTGCTGACAGAAGAAGTAAATGGAAAAATTACCGGTTTTTTTGAGTTAAAGATTAGTAAAGATTATAACTCCAAAGGATTTTTCATTATGGCAAATTCAAATGAGGAGAACGACGAATATTTAACAGGCAAATGGTATGATGCAGAGAAAACAAAGCAATTTGATATTAAATTTACAGAAGCAAAGACAAAAAATAGTTGGTTATGGGAGGGTTAGTTGTCCATTTTTTAATTTTGAAATATTCGGGAAACAATTTGAGATGATAAAAGAGATATGAACTGTTTGAAACAAAAAATAAATTACATCTTTGATAATCTTTTCCAAATATCATAATAAAATTATTGAAAAAATGGAAAATTTGAGTTATTTGCATGTTGAAAAAAACTAAAAAATGAATATATGAATAACAAAGTAGAACACAATAAATACGGTGAAATGTTGCGGTATATCATTACCGAAATAAAATCTACGCGGGTAACTCTTGCCCACAGGATAAATTCGGGAATGATGCAAATGTATTGGAATATCGGCAAACGTCTTTCTGTAGAAAAAATAGAAAAGGGTTATGGAGCGAGTGTTGTAAAACGCCTTTCGGCGGATTTACAGCAAGAATTTCCGGAAACAACAGGCTTTTCGCCGCGCAACTTGTGGAATATGAAGAACTTTTTTGAGTTCTATGCTTTGGCTGATGAAAAAATGCAACGCAGCGTTGCACTTTTACCGTGGCGACATAATATACTCATTATCAGCAAAGTAAAAACACTTGAAGAAGCAAAATATTATATAGAAATAGCGCACGAAAACAGTATGTCGCGTGATGTTTTGTTAAATTTTATTAAGGCAGACAGTTATAGAAATGCCAAAATTTTGCCGAAACACAACAATTTTGCGCTAACTTTACCCGAAGGTTTACAGGAACAGGCAAATGAAATTCTGAAATCAACTTACAATCTTGAGATGCTTGGGCTAAGACAGCCATTGAAAGAGCGCGAACTTGAGCAGAGAATTGTTGAAAAAATCAAATTCTTCTTACTTGAACTCGGCGCGGGTTTTACTTTTGTTGGAAATCAGTATCGTCTGACCTACAATGAAGAAGAATATTTTGTGGATTTGTTGTTTTACAACCGTAAAGTTCGTTCGCTTGTGGCAATAGAACTGAAAGTTGGAGCATTTCAGCCGGAATATATCGGAAAAATGAATTATTATCTCGGCATTTTGGACAAAACAATGCGGGAGGAATATGAAAATCCGTCAATAGGCATTATTCTGTGTGCTGACAAAGGAAAAGTAGATATTGAATTGGCATTGCGCGATTTCAATAAACCAATTGGTGTTGCTGAATATATGTTGCAATTTCCAGAAAAAGCAATCAAGGAGTTAATTAACAAAGAAGTAGAAGAATTTGCAGCAGAAAAAATATTACAAAAAAATGATTAAAAAAAATCTAAAATACATTCATTATGTCTAAAATAGCGTTAATTACAGGAATTTCCGGGCAGGATGGTTCATATCTTGCTGAGTTTTTAATTGAAAAGGACTATGAAGTTCACGGTATTTTACGGCGGTCGTCGTCGTTCAATACAGGCAGAATTGAACATCTTTACCTTGACGAATGGGTGCGCGATATGCACCAAAAACGGCTCATAAACTTGCATTATGGCGATATGACCGATTCAAGTTCGCTAATTCGCATTATTCAGCAGGTGCAACCGGATGAAATTTACAATCTTGCGGCTCAAAGCCACGTTAAAGTGTCGTTTGATGTGCCGGAATATACCGCAGAGTGCGATGCAGTCGGCACTTTACGAATTTTGGAGGCGGTGCGGATTTTGGGATTGGAGAAAAAAACTAAAATTTATCAGGCATCAACCTCCGAACTTTACGGCAAAGTGCAGGAGATACCGCAAAAGGAGACAACGCCGTTTTATCCGCGTTCGCCGTATGGCGCTGCAAAAATGTACGCTTTTTGGATAACGAAAAATTACCGTGAAAGTTACGGAATATTCGCTTCAAACGGCATTCTTTTCAACCACGAAAGCGAACGGCGCGGTGAAACATTTGTAACGCGAAAAATCACGTTGGCGGTGGCTCGTATTGCACAGGGACATCAGGATAAACTCTATCTCGGCAATCTTGACGCCTTGCGCGACTGGGGTTATGCCCGCGATTATGTCAAGTGTATGTGGCTGATTTTGCAGCACCACACGCCCGACGATTTTGTGATTGCCACAGGCGAAATGCATTCGGTAAGGGAGTTTTGCACATTGGCATTTCGTGAGGCGGGCATCGAAATTCGTTGGGAAGGCACGGGAGTTTATGAAAAAGGTATTTGCGCAAAAACAGGTAAAATTCTTGTTGAGGTTGATGCAAAATACTTTCGTCCCACCGAAGTAGAACAACTTCTTGGCGACCCCACAAAAGCCAAAACCCTGCTCGGCTGGAATCCAACACAAACACCATTCGCCGAACTCGTAAAACTTATGGTGGAACACGATATGAAAAAAATAGAGAGAATGTTTAAATAGAATTAAAAATTTGAGATATGATTTCTAATAAAAAAGATTTACTGCATATTTTTTCTACTCTTGTATGCAAAAAAAATTCACAAAAATATATTATTTTTACAAATCATTAAAACAATTATAATTTTTATTATATGAAAGATAACATCACAATGAATTTGAATCCGTTGGTTCAATTTTTACAGAAGAATCCTCAAGAATTTACCAAAGCCGATATTATTAAATATATTGAGGCAAAGGGCATCCAGATGGTAAATTTTCGTTATGCTGCCCAAGACGGACGTTTGAAAACGTTAAATTTTGTTCTCACTAATCGGAATTATTTGGAACAAATTTTGTCTGCCGGCGAGCGTGTAGATGGCTCAAATATTTTCCCTGCTTTTATCAATGCCGATTCAAGCGACCTGTATGTGGTTCCTCGTTTCAGTACAGCATTTGTAGATCCTTTCAACGAAATTCCTACGTTGTGCTTTTTGTGTTCCTATTTCAACAAAGACGGACAACTGATGGCAAACGCTCCAGAAAATATTCTGCGTAAAGCCCTAAAATCTTTTGAGACAACAACAGGAATGGCTTTTCACGCTATGGGTGAACTTGAATATTACGTTATTGCCGAAGAAGAAACGCTTTATCTCACGGAAAATCAGCGCGGCTACCATGAATCTACTCCATTCAGCAAATTTGAGCAGTTCCGCACCGAATGTATGTTGCTGATAGCACAAGCAGGAGGGCAAATCAAGTATGGACATTCCGAAGTGGGTAATTTTACATTAGACGGAAAAATTTACGAACAAAATGAGATAGAGTTTTTGGTAACCGAAGCAATGGATGCTGCCGACCAGTTGGTTATTGCCAAATGGATTATTCGCAGTTTGGCATATCAATACGGCTTAAATGTAACCTTCGCACCCAAAATAACTGATGGCAAAGCCGGCAGCGGATTGCACATTCACACACGTATTGTGGATAAAATCGGTGATAATAAAATGGTTGACAACGGCAAATTAACTACCACTGCCAAAACCGCCATCGCAGGATATATGACTTGTGCCGCATCGCTTACCGCCTTTGGAAACACAAATCCTACTTCCTATTTTCGTTTGGTGCCACATCAGGAAGCCCCCACCACCATTTGTTGGGGCGACAGAAACCGCTCCGTTTTGGTGCGAGTGCCACTTGGTTGGACACACACAAACGATATTGTGGCAGATGCTAATCCTTTGGAAAAACCGCAACATAACAACCTGTCTCAAAAACAAACCGTTGAATTTCGTTGTCCCGATGGTTCTGCCGATATCTACTTGTTGTTGGCGGGATTGGTAATTGCCGCACGGCACGGATTTGAAATGGAAAACGCACTCTCATTTGCAGAAAAAACATACGTTAATGTTAATATTCACAAGCCCGAGGAGAAAGAGCGCTTGTTGAGTTTAGAGCAACTACCTGCCTCTTGCTGGGAATCTGCCGATGCCCTTTCCGAAAAAAGAGCTATTTATCAAAACTACGGCGTATTTCCTGCCGAAATGATTGATGATATAATTAAATATTTGAAATCGTTTGATGACAAAGATATTAGAAAAGATATTGTGAAAAATCACAAAATAATGTTAGAATTGGTAAATAAATATTTTTACTGCGGCTAATATTAAGAATTGGTAATTGAGAGGAGAAAGGCGAATGTAGGAAGGCAAACTATTTCCCACTAAAAACAACATAATAAATAGGGAAATAAACTTCGTCCCAATTTTTAAATTGTGGTTGAAAGATATTTTTTGAGTAAAAACAAAATCCTTTTGCACTGTTAAAAAAAATGTATTATCTTTGCGTATAATGAACAAAAATAAAACAGTGCATTTATATTGATACTTCAGTTTTTGACGGTTATTAGCTATTATGAGCTTGAAAAATATACAAAACCTTTGTTTGATGAATAAATAAAGGAATTTTGCAATAAAAAATATAAAAATCAAATATGAATAAATCCTCAAAAATATATGTTGCAGGACATACAGGCTTGGTTGGTTCGGCACTTTGGAAAAACCTGCTTTCAAAAGGTTATACAAATCTAGTTGGGCGGACGATAGAAGAATTGGATTTGCTTGATGCAGTTGCTGTAAAGCGCTTTTTTGATGTGGAACAACCTGAATACGTGATACTTGCAGCGGCAAAAGTCGGCGGAATTGTAGCGAATAACACCTACCGAGCCGATTTTATTTATCAAAATCTGCAAATTCAAAACAACGTTATCAACGAAAGTTTTCTCCATAATGTAAAAAAACTGCTCTTTTTGGGCAGCACCTGTATCTATCCGCGTGATTCGCACCAGCCGATTGCCGAAACCGAACTGCTGACCGCACCGCTCGAATACACTAATGAGCCGTATGCCATTGCCAAAATTGCGGGTCTGAAAATGTGCGAAAGTTTTAATATTCAGTACGGCACAAATTTTATTGCCGTTATGCCTACAAATCTTTATGGTCCGAACGATAATTTTGATTTGGAAAAATCGCACGTTTTGCCTGCAATGATACGCAAAATTTTCCTTGCTGATTGCTTGATGAGAGGCGATTGGCAGTCAATTCGCAAGGATTTTGCTGTTGGTCCTGTGGAAAATGTAAATGGCGATGCTCAAAAGGAAATTATTTCACAGAAACTTGAAAAATACGGCATTTTCGCTGACCGCGTGGAACTTTGGGGCAGCGGAAAGCCATTGCGCGAATTTCTTTGGAGTGAAGAAATGGCTGATGCATCGGTTTTTATTATGGAAAATGTTGATTTTAAGGATTTGGTTAATGGTCAGGAAATCAGAAATTGCCATATCAATATCGGTACGGGTAAGGAAATTTCTATAAAAGATTTATCGGAATTGATAAAGCAAACCATTGATTATCAAGACAATATCATTTTTGACACTACAAAACCCGACGGCACAATGCGCAAACTTACAGACCCTTCAAAACTACACTCTTTAGGCTGGCACCACAAAATTGAGATTGACGAAGGCGTAAAAAAAATGTTTGAATGGTACAAAAAGGACTTTTGATTTTTGGGTGAAAAATATTGCATAAAGTGGAAAGCAATAACAAACGTATAGCGAAAAACACATTATATCTATATTTCCGTATGTTACTTACTATGGGAGTAAGTTTATATACTTCTCGCGTGGTATTGAACACATTAGGGGTTGAAGATTTTGGGATTTATAACGTGGTGGGCGGTGTTATAGTAATGTTTGGCTTTCTGAACAGCAGCATGAGCGGTGCAACATCGCGGTTTTTGACATTTGAACTTGGCAGGCAGGACTATGAAAAACTGAAAAAAACTTTTTCAGCGGCTCTGACTGTTCATTTTATTATTGCCGGAATTATTTTGATTTTGGGAGAAACTATTGGTTTGTGGTTTTTGGAAAATAAATTGGTTATTACCCCTGAGAGAATGGATGCCGCACAATGGGTTTACCAACTGTCAATTTTGAGTACTATGATTTCCATTACACAAGTTCCTTATAACGCTATGATTATTTCGCACGAAAGGATGAGGGTTTTTGCTGTGATAGAAATTATCAATAAACTGCTGTTGCTTGGCATTATATTTATTGTTGCCACAAGTGACTTTGATAAACTTATTTTTTATGCTGTACTTATGCTTGGAGTGTCTGTAATAATAGCAATGTCTTACAGAATTTATTGCATAAAGCATTTTTCAGAAAGTCATTACAAATTTGAATGGAATAAGGAAATAATGAAACCGATGGTAAGTTTTTCCGGATGGAATTTATTTGGTAATATAGCGTATGTGGCGAAAGGGCAAGGTAATAATGTACTGTTAAATCTTTTTTTTGGTACGATAGTTAATGCTGCATATTCAATTGCTGCGACTATACAAGGTGTAGTAGTGAATTTTGTATCAAGTTTCCAAACTGCAGTAAATCCACAAATTACAAAAAATTATGCCTCTAAAAATTATGAGCAATTTCTCAATTTACTGTACAAAAGTAGTAGATTGTCCTTTTGTATAATGTTGATTCCAATCGTACCCATTTTATTTAATGTGGATTATATTCTGAAATTATGGTTAAAAATACCGCCGTTATATTCAAACTCTTTTATTACGTTATGTTTGATAAACTCGTTGATTGACACAGTTTCCAATCCACTAATAACTGGAGCAATGGCTACAGGAAAAATAAAAATTTATCAACTAGTATTAGGCACATTATTATTTCTTAATCTGCCTGTGTCATATGTCTTATTGCTTTTTTATAAGGAACCAACAACAATGTATTGGGTAAGCATAGTTATTTCAGGTATAGTTTTGATTTTTAGAATAAAATTTTTAGAGCGAATGATAAATTTAAATGTCAAAGATTTTTTATTACAAGTAGTAAATAAAATCACGTTAACTTGTGTGCCAATATGTGGTATTGTTTACTTGTTTTATAAATATTGGGGAATAGCACATAATATTAAATTACTAATATTTCAAAGTTGTACACTAGCTTTACTTTCTGTTTTTTGCGTATTATTATTTGGAATAAAAAGAACCGAAAGGCAATATATTTATAGTGTTTTAACAAATAAAATATCAAAATATTTATAATTTTAATTATGAATTATCTTTATTACGACAATATCAATAACTTTGGTGATGATTTGAACACTTGGTTGTGGCCCAAAATTTTCAAACGGGATAAAATCGCCAATTGCAATAACACACCATATTTTTTAGGAATAGGCAGTATTCTAAATAAACCATTTGTTGAAAGACACAATTTAACAAGTAATGTTAAAAAGTATATTTTCGGTGCAGGAGTCAGTGGCTTTAATGCTAATATTTATGAAATAATGGATACTACATGGGATATTAGATTTCTGAGAGGTCCATTGTCTTCCATAGTATTAGGTAATAAACACAAATATATAACAGATGCAGCATACGCTATTCGCCAAATTAATATTTTTGAAGAAATCAAAAACACAAAAAAGAAATACAAAGTCAGCATAATGCCACATTTTAAGTCTGTAAGGTATATTGACTGGCAAAGTATTTGTTCCGAATTAGGTTTTCATTACATATCTCCAATAGTGAAATCTGACGATGTAGAATTTATCCTTAGTGAAATATCTGCTTCTGAAATGTTAATAACAGAAGCAATGCACGGTGCTATTTTGGCAGATATTTTTCGTGTGCCATGGCATAGATTCGTTTATGATATATATAGGACAGATGGAGCAGAATACACCGAATTTAAATGGAATGATTGGTTGTATTCTATTGGAATGCACAAATATGATTTTATAAAATTTCCATATAAAAAACAGAGGATATCTAATGTAATTAAGATGTATACAAAAGGACTTGTAGCCATTGAACTTTGGTATTGTTCTAAGAAACAAATAATTAAAAAATTTAAAAATATTGATAATCATAATTATTTTTTATCTGAAAGTTCTATTTTACAATCGATAGATGAAAGAATTGAAGAACAGATATTTTTATTAAATCAAGAGGTTATACATACATCATTATGAATGAATATAAAAAATTAATTTTTTTTAAAGTTAATGATAGTGGTATGATAGGCGGATTGCCCATTATTGATTTGCGGAATAAAGAGGTTTTTTCCCATTTTGCAGAAAATACATATTGCTTGCAGGAAAAAGTGAGGCGTTGGACAAAGCTTAAAAGTTATTTTTATTTTGTTTGGAAAACAGAATTTCACATAATTTGCAGTCAAATAACAGATCCTAAATCTACATTCCTTTTTGTGTCTCACTCACTTTATGGTAAATTAATTAAAAAAATCAAAAAAAAACTACCAACTGTTAAAATTTATGTATTTTTTCATAATGTAGAAGCAAAATTAGCTTGTGACAACAACAAAAATAAAAAAGGGTTACTAAATAAAATCGGTTTTCATTTGAAAAAACACTATTTAAATGAGTCTGAAAGACTATCTGTTCTTTATTCGGATATGGTTTTTACATTGACCGAAAGGGACAGGCAAGATATATTAAAACTATATGAAGTTAAGGGACAAATTATCGTAATACCGACTTCTCTAAATGACACGTACAATCCTGATTTACAAACATATAATTTAAATAAGCCTTTAAAATTGTTGTTTGTTGGAACACGTTTTGGGGCAAACGAAGATGCTGTAGTTTGGTTAGCACAAAGAATTTCTCCATTCGTAAATGCAACATTTCATATAGTAGGAAATAGGATGGACGAACTTTCAGCCAAATTAAAACAATATAACAATATTGTAGTAACAGGCAAAGTATCAAACGACGAATTATCAAAGTATTATTATGAATCTGATGTATTCATTTCTACGTTGTTTAAAGGTGGAGGAATGAAAACAAAAATAGCCGAAGCAATGATGTATGGATTGCCTGTAATAGGGACAAAAGAATCTTTTATTGGATATGAGTTTGACCATAATTTGATTGGAATTAATACAGATGATGAAGATGAAATAATAAGATTTATCGATAAATTAGACAAAAACAGGGATCTATTGAAAGTGATGTCTATGAATTCTCGCGATATTTTCGTAAACAGGTATTCAATTCTGCAATCTGTTAGTTACATTGGGAGTGCTTTAGTGTATCCTTTATCGGAAAAAATTTATCAAAATGCGAATGAAAAAGAACTACATTCTAATATTAATTTTTGAAATAGGATTTGGATTAACCTATAATATTATCGGGGTTATTTCCATCAGCGAATTATTTCTTTTCCTTTTTGGCTTTTATTTGTTGTTTGACAGCAAAATTCTGTTCCGCAGATATCCTGTTCTCAAAAAAATATCATGGCTGTATTTAGGCTTACTTGTCAGCCAAATTATTTCTGAAATACTTGTTGAAAATGTACTAAACAATGCTTTAAAGGGAATTGCGGTTACTGTAGTTTCTTATCTGCACTTTATGTTTTTATTTAAATATTTCGCAAAAGATAGAAAATTGATATTGTTTGCACTTGTAGGACTCACTATAAGACAACTTGTTTTCGGTAGTGGTATGGATGTTGAAACGGCGAGTGCAGAAGAAGTTTTGGCGGGAGAAGGAGCAGTATTTCTGAAATTTTATTTAGCAGGTATTATTGTACCTTTGTTATTGATAATTTCTGCTTTGTTTTTGAAAAAAAGGGGAATAATATACATAATAATAGTAGCGTCTGGATTAGTGTTTGTTGTATTAGGAGCACGTAGTGCTGGATTAGTTTTAGTTATTACCGGAATTATTTCTTATTTTGTTTTGAAAGGGGAAAAAATCAACAGGAAACAGTTAATTACCACATTGGTAATCACTGCGATTTTAGGATATGGACTGTATGTTGTTTATGTTAATCAAGTGTTGGAGGGGAAAATAACCGCAGGTAATAATGAACAAATAGCATCATTAAAAAATCCGTATAACCCTGTTAATCTCATAATTTTCGGGAGGACAGGATTTTTTGTAGGTTGGCAGGCATTTATGGACAGTCCTTTGATAGGTAATGGTGCTTGGTCAATCGATGTTTCAGGGAAATATATGTCTATGTATGCCTACTTTAAAGGAGATTCATCTGGAGTACTAGCAGATAAAAATCGAATGATTCCTTCTCACTCTGTTTTAGTTGGTGCCGGTATGAATAATGGTGTTTTTGCTTTTGTATTCATGTTTTCTATTTTATTTTTCTTTATAAAGACGGGATTTAAGGCATTAGACAAAAAAGACCCTTACGTGGCTGCTGTTGTTTATTCCATTTTATTCATTCTTTGGAATGGATTATTTTCGCCTTTACCACATTTTAAAAACACTTTGCCTCTTTATTTTGTGATAATTTTGGCTTCATATATTGCCAATCAAAGAACAAAAATATTAAAAGATAACAAACAGATAGAAACGAAAAAATGAGAATTTGTTTTATAAGTACTGGCGACTTCGCCACAATAAAACGTGCCACAGGAATGGCTAATCCGCTTATTGAAGCGGGGCACGAGGTCGCTATCATTGCATTAGATAGTGAAAAGAACAGAAAACGTTTTGCTTTGGAATGTCCTGAAGCCCAAATTTTGTATTTTTCTTCAAGAAATGTAATCCAGGAAATTGCACAAAAAAAACATTTAGTAAAATTATATCAACCCGATTTGGTTTATATTTGCGCTTTTGTAAGCAGAAATTTCATTCACAGAAAAAATGCAAAAACCGGAAAACGCACGATTTTTGTAATAGAACATTCTGAGTTACCATCGGCAATTAAAAACAATATTTGGTATAAAAAAATTATTGATTATTTTCTTGAATGGTCAACGATTTTTCTGTTTGATGGTCAACTATTGGCAAGCAAATATTTGGAAAATTTGTTTAAAAACAAACTTAAAAAAATCAGAAGGAAGCAGCCTTTACTTTATTCGCCATACGCTTATCATAAAGAGGTTTTGCTGTCCGAACCGTTTTTGTTGGATAAACTGCAAAAGCAGTACGAAAATAAAAAAGTAATTCTATATATGGGAACACTTGGAATCAAGTATGGATTTTTAGACATTTTAAAAGGTGTTCAAATTCTTAACGAACAAAGAAAAGATTTTGTTGTTTTAATAATGGGTATAGGAAAACATAAGGAAATTGCGGAAAAGTATGTGACCGAAAATAATCTTACAACTTTTGTTAAGTTATTAGGGTATGTTTCTGAAGAAGAACTTTCGTCATATTTTAGAATAGCCGATGCTTTTGTTTCGCCAATACACAATACAGTTCAGGACAAAGCACGTTGCCCAAGTAAACTTTTTATGTATATTCCATTTCAGAAACCTGTTGTTACATGCAAAGTGGGCGAGGGCGAATCGCTTTTTGGTGATAACGGCTATTATTACGAACCTCACAATGTTGAACATTTATCAAAAGTATTAAGCGAAGCAATAGATACAAAAACTTTAAAGTATGATATTGACCCTGAAAAACATTCATGGAATTACAGAACAAAAGAATTTTTAAACTGGATAGAAACAAACTTTAAATAAAATACTATAATGATGAAGAACAATATTCTTATTCTGACGCTGACGCTTCAAAAAAACTATGGGGGAGTGCTTCAAGCATTTGCCTTATATAAAATTTTATTGAAATTGGGGTACAATCCCTATGTTTTAAGGGAAATCCCAAAAGATATTAAGAGTAAATTGAAAAATTGGATTGACAATAAATCTCATTTTGCAAATTTTAGGAAAAATAATATTAGAGAGATAAACACTTCTTCTATTACAGAAAAATTTTTAATTAAAAATGAAATATCAACTATTGTTGTAGGAAGTGACCAAATTTGGAGACCATTGTATTACCATATTCAAACTGCTTTTTGTGGGTTTCTTTCACCAAATAGTTCCATAAAACGAATTTCTTATGCAGCATCATTTGGACAAGATTTTTGGGAGTATTCACAAGAAGAAACTCTTGTTGCGAAAGATCTAGTAAAACGATTTTCTTCGGTATCTGTTAGAGAGATGTCTGGAGTCTCGTTATGTAAAAAATTTTTAAGTGTTGATGCAATACAGGTTTTAGACCCAACAATGTTGCTTGACGTTACTGATTATAAAAAGTATATAAAACCAGACGATTCTTCATTTGTATATGTATACCTTGTTAATAATAAATGTGATGATTCCATGGTGAACAGCATTTTAAAACAGACGAATAAACCTATAAGAACAACAAGAATTTTAACAAATAAAATACTAAAAAGAATAAGTAAACAAACAACTATACCAGAATGGCTGTCAAATATTTACAATGCAGATTATATTATTACTGATTCTTTTCATGGTTGTGTGTTCAGCATATTGTTTAACAAATTTTTTTACGTTATAGGAAACGATGCTGGAGGTAATACCAGAATTGAGTCCTTACTAAATCTCTTTCACTTGAACAAAAGGTTTGTTAACAATATGGAAGATATGGATTTCTCAAATCATATTGATTGGATTAGCGTGAATGATAAAGTTGAAAAATATAAAGATGTTTCTATATCATTTTTAAAGAATGCACTATCAGAATAAACATAAAGTTATGACTTTTATTATTTATCAGAATATACTTAGTTTTCATCAATCTGCTTTTATTCGCAATTTAGCAGAGAAGCATGATGTTACACTGATTGTACAAAATGAAATAGAAGAAAAAATGCTAAGACAAGGTTGGAAGAAACCTGATTTTGGTAAAACCAAAATTATCATAAATCCTGATAGTGATTTGCTAAATAAATTTATGGAACAAAAAGATGCAATTCATTTTTTTGCGGGAATAGATGCTTTTCCGTTATCTGCAAAAGCATTTAAGATTGCTATTCGCAACAGATTAAAAATAGGGGTTTATTCCGAACCATTCAATTGGCTTGGTTGGAAGGGTAAATTAAGATTCTTGAAATATTGGATATTGAAATTAAGGTACAATAAACATATTGATTTTATTTTAGCAATAGGTAATAAGGGACGATGGTGCTTCGAAAAAACAGGATTTTCAAAATCAAAAATTTACGATTGGGCTTATTTTACAGAAGATATTGGAAGTACTTCTTTCAACAATAAACACACACTTAATAGATTCCTCTTTGTAGGTCAGATTATTAAAAGGAAAAATATTTTGTCTTTGGTGGAAGTGTGTAAAAAAGTTGACCTTATCAACCAATTAAGCATAATAGGAGTTGGACAGTTGGAAGAGAAATTAAAAAAGGCGATAGAAAATACAGAGTGTGCATATTTAGGGAAAGTGCTAAATGCTGATGTGTATCAAAAAATAGCAGAATCAAGTATATTAATTCTTCCGAGTGTATTTGATGGTTGGGGAGCAGTGGTAAATGAAGCGTTGATGTGTGGTACTCCGGTTATTGCAAGTGATAACTGCGGTGCGTCAGTTTTATTGAGAGATGGAAGAGGGAAAGTTTTTTCAATAAAAGAAAATAATTTAGAACAAATTTTATCTGATTTTTTGAGAGAATTACCATATAGTGCAGATAAACGCAAAGAAATACATAATTGGGCATTGCAGAATATTTCCGGAGAAGCGGCTGTTATGTATTTTGAAAATATTATGGGTTATGTTTATGGCAACTTATCTCAAAAAGATGTAGCACCTTGGTTAAAATAAATTGTAGTTATATGATACGAATTCTAATTGCCGGAGATTTTTGCCCGCCTGCAGATGTGGTATTTGAAGCAGGACACGATAAAATATTAGGAGATTTTTCTTCAATGTTGAAAGAAACCGATTTTAATGTTGTGAATTTGGAGTGTCCGGTAGCAGAACCTGATAATCGGAGAAAAATCGTAAAAAGTGGTCCGCATCTTCGTTGCTCAAGTCTGACAATAGACTTTTTACATAAATCCGGATTTAATTTGTTGACATTGGCGAATAATCATTTCTATGATTATGGAAATTCCGGCGTGCAAAAAACTTTGTCGGAATGTGAAAATGTGGGAATAAATTATGTTGGAGGAGGAAATAATATTACCGAAACGTCTACACCTTTTTTTCAGGAGATAAAAGGAAAGAAAATTGCCTTTTTAAATTTTTGCGAAAATGAATTTTCAATCGCAACATCAACCAATGGCGGCTCCAATCCATTAGACCCAATTTCCAATTATTACCAAATACAAAAGGCAAAAACACAGGCAGATTATGTGATTGTGATTATACACGGCGGCAACGAACATTATCAATTACCTAACCCCCGAATGCAAAAAACATATCGTTTTTTTGCTAACGCAGGAGCTGATGCCATTATTAATCATCATCAACATTGTTTTAGCGGTTATGAAATATATAATAATACGCCAATTTTCTACGGACTTGGTAATTTTTGTTTTGAAGGTACAAAAAATAGTATTTGGAACGAAGGATATGCCGTTGAGTTAATTATTGAAGAAACAGTTTCATTCAAACTTCACCCCTATTTACAATGCAATACTTCAGAGTTTGTCATTCAAACTCTGACAAATGAACAAAAAAAATCATTTGAAACAAAAATCGACAATCTAAATAAAAAAATCTGCGATGAAAGTGCTTTAAATACCTCGTTTATAGAATATTCAAAGGCAATGAGCAAAAAATATATGTCTTTATACGAACCATATAATTGCAAGTATTTACGAGCATTTTATAAAAGATTTTGGTTGCCTTCTTTTATTAAGAAAAACCGATTTATAGAGGCTTTTAACGCTATTAATTGCGAATCTCATTACGATGTATTAAGGTCGGTTTTCAATTCATTTATACAAAAGTACAGTAAAAGGTAAAGTTCAAAAAACTACAAACGATATGCTGAAAAGACAAAATATTATCGCAGGGTTAAGGGGTAATGAATACAATGAATGTTGCAGAAAAGCCTCGTTATATTGGCAATATCAGACGATTGAACAGATAGAACATTATCAAGTGGCTTATTTCAACAAAATGTGGCAGGAAATAATAAAAGATGTCCCTTTTTATGAAATACAAAAACAAAAATACTCTTTGCCGACAGAAATAAAATCGTTGAATGAACTAAGAGAATGGCCTGTTCTTACCAAACAAGACCTTCGGACAAATCAAGACCTTTTTATTCGAAAAAGCGGACCTCCTGACGGTTATACAATGACCGGAGGTTCCACTTGGGAGCCATTTCGTTTCGGAACTTGGAAAGGATATCCTGTTGCTTCTGTTAATCAATGGATTGGACGTTTCAATTACAATGTATCTCCCGAAATGAAAACGTTTTACATTTGGGGGCATCGCCATTTGTATGGTAGTGGATTAAAAGGACAGATTAAAAAAGGAATGAGAAGGATTAAGGATATTTTTATGAATTCGTATAGGATGTCTGCGTTTGATTTGTCTGTGCCTGCTTTAAATGCTATTTTGAAGAAAATGTTGAAACATAAACCGCAAGTAATCGTTGCATATTCGGCATCTGTTTTAGCCTTTTGCAAGGCTAATCAAAACTCTCAACAGGCAATTAAAGATTTGGGAATAAAATGTGTTATTTGTACGGCAGGTCCACTAAGTGAGAGCGAACAGCACGAAATTTCTTTATTTTTTAATGCTCCTGTGTGTATGGAATATGGCAGCATGGAAGCCGGTGTTATGGCTTATACTATTCCGAAAACATCGGAATACAAAGTTTTTTGGGATACACATTTGATTGAAACCGAGAAAGATAAGTTCGGATATAGAAATATTGTTACAAATTTGATGCCTACATATTTGCCGCTAATTCGTTTTGACATAGGAGATTATCTTGAGTTATCGTATTCAAGTAATGAATTGCGACCTCTTTTTTTCAAATCTGTAACAGGCAGACCTAATGACATCATTACATTACCGAATGGAACAACTTTTAATGGAATATTGATAGGAGGCTATGTAAAAGATATTTCCAAAGTAACAGCCTTTCAATTAATAGTAAACGGCAATACTATACAAATACACTTTACAGCAATCGGCGAATTGACAAATGATGAAATACAAATGATAAAAAACGGATGCATAATAGCAGTACCCGATTTGAAAAACAGTGATATTCAAGTTATTAGAAAAGATAAATTACGTCAAACTCCTGCGGGTAAAATTCCTTTGGTAGTTTTTGAAAATTGATTTTTATAAATTTTTCAAAAAATAATTTTTTGTTCAATATATTGATATAAATATTGTAATTTTGTATCAATATATTAAACCATTTTTTATGAATAAATAATGCTTTCAAACTTGACAAACTGCAAATTATAACATACAACGAAGAAAAAACCATTGAAACAGAAAATGTTATCATAGACATCATTCCTGTTTGGAAATGGTTGTTAAATCTGTAAAGCATTATGAAAATCCTCCGTATTATCCCTTCAATGAACCCTAAAGGCGGCGGACCTTGTCAGGGCATCAGAAACTCTATTCCCGAAATGAAGAAATCAGGCGTGGAAAACGAAGTTGTTTGTTTGGATTTGCCTAATTCAGAGTACTTAGGGAAGGATAACTTTGTCATTCATACCATTGGTACATCAAAAAACTTATGGGGTTACAGTAAAAATTTGCTTCCATGGCTCTTGAAAAATTTTGAGAAATATGATGCTGTTATTGTTCACGGTTTGTGGACATATCATAGTTATGCAACTGTAAAAGCATGGAAAAAATTCAAAAAACAGAATATAAAATTTCCGAAACTTTTTGTAATGCCTCACGGAATGCTCGACCCATATTTTCAAACAGCAAAAGGACGAAAATTAAAAGCAATACGTAATTGGATTTACTGGAAAATAATTGAAAATAAAGTGATTAATTCGGCAGATGGCGTTTTGTTTACTTGTGAAGAAGAACTTCTTTTGGCAAAAAATCCATTTAAACCCTATTTCCCTAAAAAAGAATTAAACATAGGTTACGGTATAGAGCCGCCGCCTGTTTTTTTGGAAAAAATGACAGCCGCTTTTGCAGAAAAAGTGCCTGCATGGAATGGTAAACCTTTTATTTTGTTTTTAAGTCGGATACACGAAAAAAAAGGCGTAGATTTGTTGATAAAATCATATAATAAATTACAAAAAGATGCTCCATCGCCTTTGGAGAGGGCTGAGGAGGGGCTTCCGCAACTTATTATTGCAGGACCTTTAGGAAGCAATTATGCAAAAGAGATGCAAAAGTTAGCAGAAAATAACAACAACATTCTTTTTGCAGGAATGCTGAATGGCGATAGTAAATGGGGCGCATTTTACAATTGCGAATGTTTTGTTTTGCCGAGCCATCAGGAGAATTTCGGCATAGCAATTGTGGAGGCAATGGCTTGCAAAAAACCTGTATTAATTACAAATAAAGTAAATATTTGGCGCGAAATTGCAAGTGAAAACGGCGGATTTATAGCAAACGATACCGAAGAAGATATACAGATGTTATTAAATAAATTTTTGACTTTGTCTAAAAAAGAAAAAACAATAATGGGTGAAAATGCTTTTCATACATACCAAAAGTATTTTTCAATAGAAAAAGCAGCAGAAAAAATGATTGAAACATTATGGAATTAATAACATATCTCAAAGAAGAAAAAGATTCAAAACGAAAAGGTGGTTTATATCATAAAACTCAGGTAAATCTCGCCTACAACTCAAATAGGATAGAGGGAAGTAAACTTACAGAAGAACAAACCCGTTATATTTTTGAAACTCGTACTATAGGATTTAAAGACCAGGAGGCTGTACCTGTGGATGATATTATAGAAACTTCAAATCATTTTGTAGCGTTTGATTATCTGATAGATACGATTGATATGCCATTTTCAAATGTTTTAATCAAAAAATTTCACAATATTTTAAAAACAGGTACTTCCGATACAACAAAAGAGTGGTTTAAGGTTGGCGAATGGAAAAAACTGCCAAACGAAGTTGGCGGAACAGCAACCACCTTACCACAAAATGTAGAAACCGAAATGAATAAACTCAATCAATGGTATAATTCCACACACGAAATTGTTTTTGAAAATATTGTGGAATATCATTATCGCTTTGAGAAAATTCACCCGTTTCAGGATGATAATGGCAGAGTTGGACGCTTGATTATGTTCCGTCAGTGCTTGAAAAATAACATAATTCCATTCATTATTGACAATAATCACAAGCAGTTTTACTATCGCGGCTTGAAAGAATTTGCAAAAACAAGAAGTTATTTATTGGATACTTGCCTGTCGGCACAGGATACATATAAAGAATGGGTTAAGTATTTTTATGTAGATTTTTGGTGAAAAAACTAAAACAGACAGAAATGCTTTTCGTGCTTACAAAAAAATATTTTTCAATAGAAAAAACAGCAGAAAAAATGATTGAAGTATTGAAGTAAACCATTGTAAAACAAGAAAAATATAATTATTGCCCCCAATTTTATTAAAAAAATGAATGATAATATACCAAAATACGTTGATAATATCTCCAAGGTGGATAAATTTAAAAGATTAATTTGGAGGATGGCATCTTTATTTTTATTTAAACCTTTTTCTCTGCCTTTTTTTAATTTTTGGAGAATATTTATTTTAAAATGCTTCGGTGCCAAAATAGGTAAGGGGAGTATTGTCTATTCAGATGTATATATACCATCTCCGTGGAATTTGGTAATAGGCATAGAAAGTTGTGTTGGTCCGGAGGTAAAATTACACATTGGAAAAACTATTATCGGCAATAAAGTTACAATTTCTCAGAGAAGTTATCTTTGCAGTGCAACGCATGAAACCACTTCTTTAAATACTCCTTTTGTATCAGGTTGTATTATTATAGATGATTATTCATGGATTGCAGCAGAAGTTTTTATAATGACTAATATAACAATAGGGAAAGGTGCTATCGTCGGAGCAAGGGCTGCTGTATTTAAAAATGTAGAACCGTGGACAATTGTTGGTGGAAATCCCGCAAAATTTATTAAAAAACGTATTATAAAATAATCATTTATGAGTTTCAATCCTGTTCAAACAAATCAGATGTCAATGTCATTGAAGATAGGGAATATCATTTGGCGCATTGTAAACAAAACTATTTTCCGGCTTATACCGCGATATACCCCTTTATTCAAAAGAACAAAGGTATTATTATTAAAAATGTTTGGTGCAAAGGTAGCATGGACTGCAACTATTGATTCTTCTGCAAACATTGAATATCCATGGAATTTAACAATGGGACATTTGTCCTCTTTGGGCGAAAAAAGTTGGATATATGCTATGGCTCCAATTATTATAGGAGAAAAAACGTGCATTGGGAAAAATGTATATTTAATAACAGGTTCTCACGACATAACTTCTTGTACATTTGATTTAATTGTAAAACCAATAATAATTGGAGATAACGTTTGGATTGCTACCGGTTCATACGTTTTACAGGGTATTCAAATCAACAATAATGCTGTGATAGCAGCAGGAGCTGTTGTTGTAAATAATGTAGGAGACAGTGATATTGTAGGCGGCAATCCTGCAAAATTTATTAAGAAAAGGGAAATAAAAGAGTGATTTTTTTTTACAAATATAGAATTGAATTCCATATTTGTAAAAAAAATATTATGACTTTGTGTCGTAAAATTTTATAAAATGACAATGACAAAACCAATCACTAATCTCTTATTATTGTATAATGAGTAAAATATCGATTCGATTTTTCGATGATAAAGAAGTTCGAGCCGTTTGGGACGATGAAAATTCCAAATGGTGGTTTTCTGTGCTTGATATTGTTGCCATATTGAGCGAAAGCGCCGATGCTCGAAACTATTGGTATGTTCTGAAAAACCGTCTAAAAAAGTCGAATAGCGAAGTCCTTACAAATTGTAAGGGGTTGAAATTAATTGCACCGGACGACAAACTTCGTTTAACAGATGTGCTTGATGATAAAGGAATTATCGCTCTTGCTAAAGAATTTCCGGGCAAAAAAGCAAATAAATTTATCGAGTGGTTTACTTACAGTTCCGAAACCATTGACGGCAAAAGTAAAACCAAGGCATACGCCTTATTTGAAAGCGGTATGTTAAAATCGCTTGAACCCGGCAGCATAAAATGCTTGCAACAAATTCACGCTTATTTGTTTGGCGGTCTTTACGATTTTGCAGGACAGATACGAACATTGAACATAAGTAAAGGAGGCTTTCGTTTTGCTCCTGCACAATATTTAGACCATAGTTTGAAAGTCATAGAGAATATGCCCGAAACGACTTTTGATGAAATTATAAATAAATATGTTGAAATGAATGTAGCCCACCCTTTTATGGAAGGAAACGGCAGAAGCACAAGAATATGGCTTGATTTAATATTGAAACGGACACTGAAAAAATGTGTGGATTGGAGTAAAATTAACAAAAACGACTATCTAAGTGCTATGACCGAGAGCGTTGTTAATAGCACAAGAATAAAATCACTTATCGAAAACGCATTGACCAATAAAATTAACGACCGTGAAATGTTTCTCAAAGGTATTGACTATTCATATTATTATGAAGAATAAAAAAATTGTATCTTTCTTCTATTTTTTTTGCAAACTAAATTATCGGTCTGTGTATAAGTGCAAACTTTTGTGTACATTTGTCGAAAGTTTATTGTATGAAATAAAGACTTGTAGTAAACAGTCATTGTCGACCATGAACGTCATTTTTGAACAATTCATGGCATTTGCTCGAAAAATTAGTATTTGTAGAACTTTTAAGACGAAACAAAAGATTTATTATCACAACAAAAGTCAAGAATGTAATTTTTTATTGATTAATGAGGAAAATTTCAATCATTCCTACGTGAAAATAGTTGCTTAAAAATAATCATAAAACAATCTTGCAAAATTTATTAAAAAAATAGAGAAATAAAAAGGATAAAAAATGGAAAATACATCAAATAAAATTCGTTTTAGAGAGGTTGATTTTACCAAAGGAATATTAGTTTCATTTATGGTATTGTTTCACTTGTCATATATTGGTATGTTTGAAAAACAATTTGGTTATATGACGCAGGTAGCTTATGCATTTCACATACCAGGTTTTTTGCTTTTGTCTGGATTTTTAACAAATTTTAATAAAGGAATTAAAACATTTATTTCTGATAATTTAAGGAAAATATTTATTCCTTTTATAATTTTTGAATTTTGTTATATATTACTATTATTTGCTGTTGGAAAAACAGGTATCCAAACTTCAAATATTGTATCTGATATTAGTATTTCATCGCTTGCAGACAAATTATTCTTGCACCCAATAGGAACGTATTGGTATTTATATACACTGATTATTTGTAATATGGTATTATATTTTACTTCTTCAATATTTAATAAAATATCTGCAAATTGGCTGAACACTGCCATAACCGCAACGATAATTTTGTTTTTATTGACTTCTGTTACAGGAATAAAAATTGAAAATATTATTTATTATGTTTTTGGCATTTGTTTAAAGAATATTAATACAAACGATAATGTATACAATACCACCATCAAGCCATCAATATTGTCTATAATACCTTTTATTTTGATAGTTTATTTAAGTATGCCGACATTGGACAGATTTTCAATTTCAGGAATTGTAGCGACATATTTGGTTTTATCTTTTTGTTCTGCAATGTTTGTAAAATTAAAATTAACAAAAAATAATCTATTTTCTTATTTAGGACGTAACAGTTTGTCAATAGTTGTATTTTCGCCATTCTTTACATTTCTAAGTAAATTTCCAATGCTTAAAAATATGTTTTCGTTTGATAAAAGTGGAATTTTGTTATTGTTGCTTGTGTTGTTGACATCATTTATTGGTTCTTTGTTTATTGCATATATTTTTGATAGAATAAAAGTAAGCAAATATATTTTTGGAATGAGTAATTTTTATAAATCATTAAAATAAGTCCATTATGCTTGATTTATCTACAATAATTCTCACATTCAACGAAGAAATTCACATTGAACGCTGTATTAGTAATGCACAAAAATTTTCGAAAGAAATTTTTGTAGTAGATTCGTTTTCTACAGATAAAACAGTGGAAATAGCAGAATCGCTTGGCACAAAGGTTTTTCAAAATAAATGGGAAAAAACTTATGCTAAGCAGTTTAATTGGGCATTGGCAAATCTTCCCATAACAACAAAATGGATTTTGCGCCTCGATGCAGATGAATATTTAACAGACGAATTGATTGAGGAAGTGAAGCAAAAGTTACCGAATTTGGAGGAAAATGTTACAGGTATAATTCTGAACCGTGAGCAGGATTGTTTTGGGAAATGGGTACATCCACTTGAATTATTGCGTATTTTCCAATATAAAAAAGCAGTTTGCGAGCAGCGTTGGATGGATGAGCACATTCAGATTTTAGAAGGCACAACCATAAAATTTCAACATAAATTTTGCGACTATAATCTAAACTCTTTCGGTTGGTGGATAGAGAAACACAACGGATATTCTATTCGCGAAGCGATTGATTTGCTTAATGTAGAATTAGGATTATTGGAAGACGTAGAAACGCTGGACAATACATTTTTACAGATTGGTGCAGAGGC
Organism: Paludibacter sp.; assembly: GCA_009781075.1. GTDB lineage: Bacteria > Bacteroidota > Bacteroidia > Bacteroidales > Paludibacteraceae > WRGS01. The sequence goes on from WQYU01000009.1 coordinate 29,218, forward strand.
AACTGTTAAGCGTAATAAAAAACTGAAATATGCCCGCTCTCCACTATTTTGGCGTTCTTTCGGTTATTTTATTTACCGTTATTTTATCAAATTAGGTTTTATAAAAGGGAAACAGCAGTTTATTTGGGATTTTTTTCAGGGCTGGTGGTATCGTACTTTGGTTGATGTGAAAATTTATGAAATAAAACGTGCCTGTGGGAACGACAAAGAAAAAATTATAGAATTTATCAGAGCAAAATACGGAATCGATGTGAGGGCGATACAATGAAAATTTCAATTATAACTATAGTTTTTGTTTCCAAAAAAATCACTATTACAGGGAAAAATTAAATAAAAAAAATCACTATTACAGGGAAAAATTAAACAAAAAAAATCACTATTACAGGGAAAATTTTGTATCTTTGTGAAAAATTTATTGAAAATGGAAGAATTGTACCAAAATTTTGAGGAACTTTTGAGTAAAACCCCTACTGATTTTAAGCGTTATTTATTTGAAAAAATCAATTGGAACTCTCGAATGTTCGGTATTGTTGGTCCGCGTGGAGTAGGCAAAACAACGCTCGTGTTGCAGCGTATAAAGGAAAATCACAGCGCAAGCGACACGCTTTATGTTTCTATGGACAATTTTTATTTTGCCAATCATTCGTTACAGGACACAGTAGACGCATTTTACAAAGATGGTGGCAAATTTCTCTTTATAGACGAAATACACAAATACCCTCAATGGTCGGTAACTTTAAAATATCTATACGACAATTATTCCGATTTGAAAATAGTTTTTACAGGTTCGTCTGTTTTGGATATTTTAAAAGGTAATGCTGATTTGAGTCGTCGTGCTTTGCTTTTTTATTTGCAGGGCATGTCATTTCGCGAGTATCTGCATTTTTTCCATAACATTATAATTCCTGTTTTATCTCTTAATGAAATAATTTCGCACAAAAGCAACGAATTAAAGCAAATAATCGGTTATCCGATTAAATTTTTTAAAGAATATTTGCAAAAAGGATATTTCCCTTTTGCAAATGACAGCGATTTTTCGGCTCATTTGCAGCAAATTGTTGTCCAAACATTGGAATCAGACATTCCAATGTTTGCAAATATGAATGTTAGCACGGGCAGAAAACTGTTGAAACTTTTAGCAATAATCGCAAATTCCGTTCCGTTTAAACCAAATTTCTCAAAACTTGCACGACTTATCGATGCGAGTAAAAATAGTATTACCGACTATTTTTATTACATCGAAAAAGCGGGAATGATTGCTCAACTTCGCGAAAAAACCGAAAGTTTTTTAGTAGTTGGAAAAACTGAAAAAGTTTATTTAGATAATACTAATCTTGCTTTTTGCCTTAGTGAAAAAGAACCGGACGTTGGAAATTTGCGTGAAACAGTTTTCTTTAATCAAATGCGGGTAAATAATAAAGTTTTCTCAAGCGTAAAAGGCGATTTCAATATTGAAAATATGACTTTTGAAGTAGGCGGAAAAAGCAAAAATCACAAACAAATAGAAAATTTAAAAAATGCGTTTATTGTCAAAGACGACATTGAATACGGGTATAAAAATGTTGTGCCGTTGTGGGCATTTGGATTAAACTATTAAAATTGTGATGTAAGTTTAAAATTATGCAATAAACGCATATTAAATTCTATGAAAATATCAATAATTACTATAGTTTATAATAACGCTGATTTTATTGAAGAATGTATTCAATCGGTTTTAAATCAGGACTTTGAGAATATTGAATACATTGTAATTGACGGTGGCTCAACTGATGGTACCCGGCAAATTATTGAAAAATATTACGATAAAATCGCTTTCTATATTTCGGAAAAAGACAATGGCTTGTATAGCGCTTTGAACAAGGGAATTACACACTCAACAGGCGATATTATAGGTATTTTACATTCTGATGATGTGTTTTTTGAAAAAAATACTTTGTCGGAAATCGCCCGAACATTTGAAAAAACTAATGCCGATTTGGTTTATGCAAACGGGCAATATGTTGATGAACAAGATATTAATAAAGTCAAGCGAATTTATCCTGCAAAAGTATTCAAAAAATATTATTTAAAATTCGGTTGGATTCCGTTGCACACAACAATTTACGTAAAACGCAAAATTTTTGAAAAGTACAGACTTTACGATGAAAATTATTCAATAGCAAGCGATTATGATATTTCTCTGCGCTGGTTTTTTACTGATGAAATAAAAAAAGTTTTCCTCGACAAATGGGTTGTAAAGATGCGGCTCGGAGGGAAAAGCACGTCAATGAATTTACAAAAAAGAAAATCTGCCGAAGACTTAAAAATCATTAAAAAATATAAATTGTGGGGAAGGTTTACATTATTTTTTAAAATCGTACGGAAAATTCCACAATATACGTTACCAAAAATAAAAAGATATTAAAAAAATAATGCTCAGATGATTTCAAAAGAACTTTCTCTATTATTTTCTCTTTTACGTGCTGCTCTGTGGCAAACGCCGCCTGAAGCAGCACTTTTTGTTGATGTCGATGAGGTTTTATGGAGAAAAATTATGAAGATAGCAACACAACATCGCGTTTTTGCTTTGGCTGTTGACGGGGCAATGCTTTTGCCGCCACAGGCGCTTCCGCCCCGTTCGCTGCAAATTGAGTGGATAGTAAAAATTGACAGAATTGAAAAGCAATATGCTTACAAATTGTCGGTTTTGCAGGAGGTGGAAAAACTTTTTGCTCAAAATGGAATGAAAATGTTGCATTTTAAGGGTTTTGCCTTGGCAAAATGTTACCCAATACCCGAACACCGACAATTCGGCGATTTGGATATTTATCTTTTTGGGAAAACAAAACAGGGACACCGATTATTGCTTGAAAATGGCGCAACACTCGATTATTGTTCATACAAGCATCTTTGTGTGATTTTCAAAAATGTCTTAATTGAGAATCATGCCTTTTTTCTGAACACGCACGATTCAAGGAAAATTAAGGCATCCGACAAAATTCTCAAAAAAATTATTGCCGACAGCAAGGACGTTCAAAATTGGCAGGAGTTTCCTTTTGAATTTCAGGCATTGTTTTATATGTTTCACACTATTCATCATTTCTCGTGGGAAGCATTTTCAATAAAATTGATAATCGATTTGGCTGCTTTTTGGAAAACTAATCTTGCAAAAATTGATATTGACCGCTACCGCCAAACTCTCAAATCGGTTGGCTTACTCAAACAGGCGGACGCAATTACTGCGCTCACAGTCAATTTCTTACAAATTGATAAAAAGTATGTTCCTGCTTTTGAAATTGACCGCTCTTTGGAAGACAAATTTTTATTTTATATGTTTCATCCATACGTCCCGCCAAAGAATAATGAAGAATCGTTCTCCGTTTTAAAGTTAAAATGGGACAGGTTTTTTCACCGTGCTCAAAGTTACGAACTTATTTATCCGGGAGAAAATTATAAACGTTTTATTTCCTCAACGATTTCCAACCTAAAAAATCGAACTTTTTTTAAGTCATAAATTCAATTCTTTTGCAAATTTTCATATTTTCAACTAACTTTGCCGACTAAAAATCGACAATTTTTATTTTAATCTTTAATTTAATATGTATTCACAATTTCAAAAATATTTACAGGGAGAACTTGCTGATATTCAGCAGGCTGGGCTGTCAAAAAATGAGCGAATTATTGTTTCGCCGCAAAATGCAGTAATAAAAGTTGATAGCGGGCAGGAAGTAATTAATTTTTGTGCCAACAATTATCTTGGGCTGTCTGATAATGCCGAATTGATAGCAGCGGCAAAATCAGCGCTCGACCAGCGCGGATATGGAATGTCATCGGTGCGGTTTATTTGCGGAACGCAGGACTTGCACAAAGACCTTGAAGCGACAATCTCACGTTTTTTCGGTACAGAAGATGCGATTTTGTATGCTGCATGTTTTGATGCAAATGGCGGCGTTTTCGAGCCGCTGCTTTCCGAAGAAGACGCTATTATTTCAGATGTACTTAATCATGCATCAATTATTGACGGGGTGCGCCTTTGCAAAGCACAACGGTATCGTTATGCAAATGCAGATATGGCTGACCTTGAAAATCAATTGCAAATTGCTCAGGCACAAAGATTTAGACTTATTGTTACCGATGGCGTTTTTTCAATGGACGGCAACGTTGCTCCGTTGGAAAAGATATATGCTTTGGCACAAAAATACAATGCAATGGTGATGGTCGACGAAAGTCATTCTGCCGGTGTTGTAGGGAAAACCGGACATGGAGTGACAGAACGTTACAATCTTCGCGGACAAATTGAAATAATTACAGGAACGCTCGGAAAAGCATTTGGAGGCGCTATAGGAGGTTTTACAACCGGAAAGAAAGAAATAATTGATTTGCTGCGCCAACGCTCGCGTCCATATCTGTTTTCAAATTCCATTCCGCCAATGGTTGCGGCTGCCGGAATAAAGACCTTTGAATTGCTCGAAAATTCTAATACATTGCAGGACAAACTTCACGCAAATACTGCTTTTTTTGTGGAAAAAATGAAATCGGCGGGTTTTGACATCAAACCGACAGAATCGGCAATTTGTGCGGTTATGCTGTATGATGCTCCGCTCTCTCAAACGATGGCAGCGCGGCTAATGGACGAAGGAATTTATGTTACAGGTTTTTATTTCCCGGTTGTTCCAAAGGGGCAGGCGCGTATTCGTGTGCAGATTTCTGCCGCTCATAAGAAAGAACATTTGGAAAAATGTATTGACGCATTTGTAAAAATTGCCAAAGAGTTGAAAGTGATTTAATTACTTCTATTTTTATTTTTGGCAGTGTATTAAAAAGCATGTTGTAATAAAACTTTGATAATCAATAAATCAAGTAATATTCTGGGATTATGATAATAAAATTTAGGCATTATTGATTTGGTGTAGAAACATTCTGGATTGCTTCGCCGCTTGCAGCGGCGAAGCAATCCAGAAAAATACAAAAAACTATACTGAATAAACAATACCAAAAATAATTCTCTATTACCAAGGTGCAAGGATAGAGAAAAATAGTAAAAATTCCGAAAATTTGTATTGCATAACTAAAAAATGTATTACTTTTGTAGCCATTTTTGTACAATAAAAACAGAAAAATGGTTTATAAAAATATGGATATTGATAATCTGTTAAAATCCCAACAACAAGAGGTCTCAGAAGGTAGTTACGGCTTTTTTGGTTGTAACACTTTGATTATCAATACGCTACCCCTTTCACAGCAAAACACTGATAATCAAGTAATTACAGGGTTATCATCAATAAATACAAATATACAACGGGGAATTTATAAAAATATATTCCCCGTTTTTGTTGTGTCATATCTTTTACGTCATTGCGATGGTGTTAGCCCAAAGCAATTCGGAATAAGAAACATTGTTAATTTGGATATAAACAAAGAATTAAATTCTGGATTGCTTCCTGCTTCGTACCTCGCAGTCGCAATGACGTATGTTCACTTTGTTTATCGTCATTGCGAGCGTAGCGAAGCAATCTAGAAAAATACAATGACAGAAATAACGAAAATATTAAAATATTAATAAACATTTATTTTATATAACTTAAAACAATAATTAAATTAAAAGAAAATGAAAGCAAAAGCACTTTTTTCTACAATGGCAACCGCAGTGTTGCTGTTGTGTAACGGTGCGTTTTTGGGCGCACAGGTAACGGTGGGGAGTGATAAAACCCCAGAGAGTTTTTCGGTATTGGAATTGGTAAGCAACCAGCACAATGGCATGCGCCTTCCGCAAATACCTACTACTAATGCCCGCAATGCAATTTCTACCGCACACGGTACGGAACCTGCAATGATGGGGCTGACTATTTTTAATATGGAAACGCAGTGCGTGGAAACGTGGAATGGCTCTGTGTGGATTAGTGCGTGTGCCACTATTGACCAGCAAGATCTTGATGCCATTGATTTAGGACCAGGAACCTTGATAGGAAAAACATGTTATGATATTGGCGAAGGCAATTTTGGCACAATATATCGCGACCTGACAGGTCATACACCTAACAGGTCAGATTTCTCTCTGAATTCTGTCCGAATACAATATTATACCTTTACTTCTCCTGCATCTGGGACGATAAAAAATGTTCGCTATGTGGTAAAAGATCCCAAGGGCGTGCTTGTAGGTACACAGGGAACAACACTGCTTTCAGGATGTCTGGAACCGGGCAATATGGCAAATAGCACTGATATTGCCTTAGAGTTGGATTTTAGAGATGACCTCAACAGCCATTCAGGACCTGTTTACGAACTTACCCGTGAAAATGCGGCTACTGTAACCATAACTATTATTTACTATAATGTAGAAATGAATAAAGACATGAAAGCGCCGCCTCTTACTGCAAAACTACAGGACTGTTTTTGCTGTGGTGCATCGATGAACAACAATACGCAAGGGAAAGAGTTTATGTGTTACAATCTCGGAGTAACATCGACAACAATACAATCTATATCGCCTGATGAACAGGCAAAATATAATACTCCCGACGATGAGTATGGCGACTTGTACCAGTGGGGGCGCAACTCCGACGAACATCAATTGCGCAACTCTGAAATAGTATCCGGTCCTATCAGCGCCTTGGATACTTACGGACAGCCCACTGGTAGTAATGTAGGCAAGTTTATAATAAATCTAACTGGCGATAACATTAATGATTGGCGTAGTACTAGAAATAACGACCTGTGGAATTTTAGTACATATCCTTCCAATAACCCTTGTCCTACCGGTTGGCGTGTTCCTAATACAACCGAATTGCAAAATATATTTATTGGAAGTGAATATTCAGTATCAATTGCTTCTGGCACAAGTTACTCAAGTAGTTCGGGCAACACATGGTTATGGAGTAATACTAATTCGCCGGGCTGGTTGTTAACCCCTTCTGGTAGTAGTACTGCCACGCTTTTCCTGCCTGCTGCAGGGTGGCGTAGTAGCCTCCGTAGCAGCGATATGTTTCTAAACGTGGGTTTGTGGGGATACTATTGGAGTAGTTCGGCTAATCTTACGGGGAATGGCGCTGCCTACAGTGCGATATTCTCCGGTACATACGTGTGTACAGGATACAATCTTGGTGCTCGTGCTTACGGTATGAGTGTTCGCTGTGTGGCGGAATAGTTAAATTAGAGTATAGATATTAGAGTGTAGAGTTTAGAAAAGCAGGGTCGTAAATGTGTGCGGCGCTGCTTTTTTTAGTGCTTTCGTGCGGGCGACTATAAAAGTCGCCCCTACATTCGTGTCTTCGTGCTTTCTTAACTCAAAAAGTTGTATACTTGCAAGCAGACAAAACAGTTTAAAAACTTAGTGTTTTTTGTAAATTTAAAAATAATTTGTACTTTTGCATAAAAAAATTTTGAATATGGAAGCATTGCTTGAATCTTTGGATATGACGGAATACAATATTGATGAAAAAAAAATATATTCCGTAAATGAAGTATTTGATAAAATTGATAATAAATTTATTGATTTCTACGGCGAATATGGGCGCAGAATGGTAAATTCACGCCGCGCCGATTGGAATGAAGATGATTTTATGAGTTTTAAAATGCTGTAATTTGTTATGCAGAAATATGATGTAAAAATTACAAATATGGCGTTTTATGACATTGCAAGTACGCACGATTATATTGCTTATGAACTTTTTGAACCGATTACAGCAGATAAATATATTCGAGGAATCTATGATACAATAAAAAAGTTGGCTTTTTATGGTGCAAGTGTTGCGGTTAGTGAAAATGAGGTGCTTTTAAAGCAATACGGCTCAAGAGTGCGAAATGTAAAATATAAAAAAATGGCTATAATTTACACCATTGAAGAGGAAAGAGTTATTATTCAACGAATTAAAGCAGGTGCTTTGATTTTTTAACTCGTCATTCGCATAAATTAAAAATTTTGACACAGGTTTCCCTCGTTGGCGCGGATTTGCAATCCGTGCCTGAAAAACGCCTCCCATAGCCCCTCCAAAGGAGGGGAACAATTGAAGGGTCGCAAATATGCGGCGCTGCTTTTTTTATCCGTAAATTCTCAATTATTTTTGTACCTTTGCAAAAAAATATTATAGATAATCACTACTGCCCGATAAAAAAAAAGGGTTACTCCTTCTAAAGTTTCACCCTAATGTTGTATTTTTGTTGTACCACCAATAAAAAAACAACATGGGCAAAGGTAGTGAAAATAAA
>WQYU01000010.1 GCA_009781075.1 Paludibacter sp.
TACATTTTGTACCTGACGGCACAAAATAGGGGTTGACACAATATTTCTACCAACATTTCGTCCCAAATGGGACTTAAATAGAAATTTTATTTTAAACAAAAATTATAAATATTAAAAAATAAATAAATTAATTTAATAAAAAAGGAAATGAAAAAGAATAAACTTTTTTCTGCAATAGCAGCCGTTGTGTTGCTATTGAGTAATGGTGCGTTTCTCAGCGCACAGGTAACGGTGGGGAGCGACAAAGTCCCCGAAACGTATTCGTTGCTCGAATTGGTGAGCAACCACAGTAACGGTTTGCGATTGCCGCAAATGACAACAGCACAGCGAGATGCAATGACTAACACCGCTGATTTTAAAACAAACCCGAATGCACAGGGCTTGACAATTTTTAACACAACCACGTATTGTGTAGAGACGTGGAACGGAAATACGTGGATTAGTCAATGTATGGATTGCAGTAAGGTTGTTTTCCCTGTTTTGCAAAGTTCCTATACCCTTTGCACAGGTGCAACATTTTCCGACCTGACGGCTTCGGTCGGCGGCAACGAACGCTGGTACAACGATCCAAGCGGCGGCGCGGCGCGTGACAATGTCGACCCTCTGGTTTCGGGAAAGACGTATTATGCTGAAGAATTTGTCGGCAGTTGTATAAATCCAACCCGCTATCCTGTTACTGTAACGCTTGGCAGTTGCTCTACACCTCCTACCGGCGGCAATCTAACCACTTTCACAAATGTGATGTACGATTTCCAGCATCAAACGCTTCTGGCTTATAACAGCAGCGGTATGCCCACCACTTACCGGTGGCAGTTTAGTGAAAACAACAGCGTTTTCAACGATATAACGGACGTTCCCAATTCCAATTTTTATACTGTTCCCGCTCATTTTGCCGACAGTTATGCCAATGCAGGAACTACAGGTTTGTACTTCCGCTGTATTCTTTCCAATCCCAAAGGCAGTACGACAACCAACACACTTAATATCCTGTTTATCAATACTAGCTCTTCCGGATACGCTTATGATGTAATTAATGGCGATACTGTTCGTTACCTGACGATTCAAACTACTAACACGAATTTCCCATCAGGAACTATGAAAATAGCGCTTACAAGTCTTGGCGCCAGCGAAAATAACGATGCCGGCGATTTGGGCGATTTTTACCAGTGGGGACGCGTGAAAGACGGACACGAACATATTGTTTGGAATAAAGACGCAAATTACATTAATACCATTGAACCAACAGGTAATGGCGCTACTTCTATTGCTATTCCAGGACCCGCTCCTGCTGCAGACCTGGACGCTAACGGTCAAATTAAGCCAACTTCAACAACTTTTTTGGGTAATTTTATAACAGTATCTTCCGGCTATTGGGATAATGGGAACAACAATCTTTGGGGTAATGGCGTCACCGCTACACGCCCTGCCCCAGGTTCCGACATCCCTTTGTCATCACCCCCACCATCAACATCATCATGGACTTATCAGGTAAACAATCCCTGCCCCGATAATTGGAGCGTACCTTCCTCATGGAATTTTTGGGATATTTGTACGGGTACCGGTACAGATGTGTTTAGTGTAACTGACGGAACAAATTACGACGGTACTGTCAACAACTGGGCTTGGCGCACTACTACCACTAATGCTATTGGCGGCGCTATAATAACAAATGCGGACGGAGAAAAAGTATTTCTGCCTGCTGCTGGGTATCGTAATTACACCAATGCATCGTTGAACTCCGTGGGTACGTACGGGTACTATTGGAGTAGTTCGGTTATTACTGTTGCTTTTACTAATACGCACGCCTGCTACTTGCGCTTCTACAGTAGTTTCGTGTACCCAGGCTACAACAGCAACAATCGGGCACTCGGATTTAGTGTCCGGTGCGTGGCGCCATAGTTGAAGTATTTAGATATTAGAGTATAGAAAAAAAAGCAGGGTCGCAAATATGCGACCCCGCTTTTTTTTATCCGTAAATTCTCAACTTGTTTCCATTCGTTTTTAAACGAGTGGAATTTGGGTTTATGTTTTTAACATAAAATATTCTACGTTAAAAACGCTCTACCATTTGCCCCCTCGTTGCAAACGAGGGGTAGCAAGGGAATTACGAAAGGACTACATTAGGCGATTCTTTTTTATGAAACATCAAACATGTTCCAAATTTCGTTCAATAGCCTTTTTTACAAAAGCATTAAGAGTATAACCACGACTCTTTGCCGTAATAGCCGCTTTACGATGCAAATCGGGGGTCAGCCTTATGCTAAAACTTCCTTTGTAACTTTTCTCAACTGAAATATTTTCCACCTCACAGTCCCTTATATGCTCATCAACCATATAGCGAAAATTGTCTTTAAGTTCCTGTACTGTTTCACCCTCAAATGTAATTAAATCGTTAATACCTTCTATTTTTCCGAAAAACACACTGTCATCGGCAGAATATTGGACAGAGCCTATAAACCCTTTATATGTCAATATATTGTTCATTATATCAAACCTTTATTTGTTAATTCTTCTATAAGTAAGTCAATCTGATAACCCTTCATAATACTATCGGGATGCGGCTTGTGGAGTTTTATTTTATGACTATTTTTTGCAAAACAAACTCGCGACCCGGCACCCTGTATTTCTTTGTACCCAAAAGATGAAAGCAATGTTCTTAACTCGCTGTATGTAAAATCTTTTGGCTGTGAAAGAAGTCGTATGATTAATTTATCGTTTTTGGACATTTTTATTATTAAAATAGTAACCGAAAATCAGTTGCAAAAGTATGATAAATATTTTAATTGTACAAAATATAATTATAAAAATGTCATTTATTAGTTGAAAGTACGGACATATTTGCATCGTATTAAAAAATATTCACTATCTTTGCGCCATAATTTTGAACATTAATTTTTCAAATGACATAAGCACATTATAGGACATATAAAAATAGCATTTTGCTAATTATTCTTTCTTGCATATTCCACAGCAGGCTCAAAAGAGTTAATAAATCGAGAATAAGGTAGTGAAACGCCGTGTTTGCGGCGTGGAATGACCTGCAGATTTATAGGCGTGGAATCCTGCAAGAAGACAGGAAATTTCACGCTATTTTTATGTAAAAATTTGAGGAAAATAATTTTTTTAATAATATTAATAAATCAAAAAAAACTAGTAATGAGAAGTAACTTTCTTAAAGTAGCAGCCGCTGCGTTGCTATTGAGTAATGGTGCGTTTGTGAACGCACAGGTAACTATGGGGAGTGATAAAACCCCTGAGATCTTTTCGGTGTTGGAACTGGTAAGCAACCAGCACAACGGTTTGCGGCTTCCGCAAATGACTACCGAACAGCGAGACGCAATGGCAGACGCTACGTTCAAAGCAAGTACCGAATCGCAAGGCTTGCAGATTTTTAACACTACTACGTACTGCGTAGAAACGTGGAACGGAACGGCGTGGATTACTGCCTGTGGACCAAATATTGTTCCTTCGCCTTCTTCCGACCCTCTTTCTGATAACCGCATAATTGCATTTGCTGATGCAATGTATGATTTTCAACATCAGACGCTCACTGCCTATCTTATTTCGGGTACTGCAACCGCTTGGCAGTGGGAGATGAGTACTGATGGCGGCACAACGTGGTTTAGCATTGTGGGGGCTAAAAGTGTAAACTACGTGGTGCCTGCCGATTTTATGTATGATTAGAATATAGAAAAAAGCAGGGTCGCAGATATGCGGCGCTGCTCTTTTTTGCATTAAGAGTCAAAAAAAATTATCTTTGTTTCCATTCGTTTTTAAACGAGTGGAATTTGGTTTTATGTTTTTAACATAAAATATTCTACGTTAAAAACGCTCTACCATTTGCCCCCTCGTTGCAAACGAGGGGTAGCAAGGTCAAGACGCACTAAACAAGAGAGGCACGTCATTGCGAACTGCGAGGAACGAAGCAGGAAGCAATCCAGAAATTATAATTTTAATTCTTTTCTGTTACTTACACGAGATATTTTTCATTTGCAGGGAATTTCGTGTTTATTTTTAAATTCCCAATTTTTGCTTCAATTCTTTTGGAATAGAATTTTTATTAACAACAATATTCATCGTTTTGAGTTTTACAAACGCTTCACTAACATACCAAATACCTTTATATTTGCCTGTAATTCCCCAAGAATTTTTCACCATATAATATTTTGTGCCGTTTTGGTCTTTTGCAATTCCAAAAATTAACATTCCGTGGTCGTCTGTGGTTTGAAAATTATCAAACTCTTTCTGCCGCATCTCTTGGGTAACATTCCTTTCGGGTCTTGGTCCATTTACTTTATAAATTTGATTTTCGATTTCTGTTTGAGAAACGCCTGTCCATTTTGCCTGGTCGCTGCCGGAAAGATTTGTGATGTCTGTTTCGGGCAAGACGGCAGTTCCTGTGCGCGTAAAGCCACGTTCACTAACGTCTGAGCCCCATGCAACCGTATAACCATTGTTTATTGCATAATCAAAAACCTGCATCAATTCGTCAATTGGCAAATTGTAACTTTCCGACCAGCGCCAGTTATCAGGAATTTCCAATGTAAATTTTTGATAAAACGGATGATGTGTAAACGATGTCAACGACACATAATCGTCAGTATTCAGTCCAAAACTTTTTGCATACTCTGTGGGAGTAAATTTTTTCCCATCAACGATAAAATCTGTTGGAGGTACGCCCAGATATGCCTGCAAAATTGCCTCAAAAGGCTTTTTCCATACGGTCGAAATTGTACCTTTTGCTTTGGCAATATTATCTATGTACGATTGCAGAATATTGTCAAGTTCCTTGTGATTGTGGCGCGGGGTACCATAGTTTAATCCCGTCATTTCGGTAGTTGGAACGATGCCGTAATTTTTCCAGCAATACAACACATCATAGAACGAGCCGCCCGGTCCAAAATTTGTCTCCGAGTGCATGCGAACATATTTATCCGCTTTGTCGAGATAACTTTTATAAACCACATACATTGGAGACAAATCAACTTCCTTGTTGGAAGTACGCAAAATCTCCGATTCCAAAAAAGCCAATCCGGAAAATGACCAGCAAGTACTTGAACTCGCCTGGTCTTTGATTGAGGTAATAGGATTTGCCTTAACAGTCTTAAACTCAAAGGTATCCACCTTTTCTTGTGCCGAAATGAAAAGTATTCCGACAAAAATTAACAGGAAAGAAATTGCATATTTTTTCATATTGAAATATATTTAAAAAATTAATAAACTTATAACTAAATCATTTTAAACTCTTTACCCATTCTTTCTGAAATACTGAAAAACAGGAAAATCAACTTTAACCAACAAAATATTTTTATTTTAGTATGATTGGAATGTGGTACTAACGATAACTGCATAGTATAAAATTTTTAAATTTTTCTTTGCAAAAATACAAAAAAGTCTTGACATATACACAGACCGATAAAAATTCGATTTAACAACCTCACTTCACTTCGTTCTGTTCGGTGTAGGCTCCGCAAGATTGACAAAAAAACCACAACTTTCTTACCTTTTTGGATTAATTTAAAAAAACTTCAATATGAAGAAAGTATGTGGTTTAGATGTGCACAAAGATAGTATATTTTGTGCGATTTACAATGGAGAGAAGTATTCAGAAGTCAAAGAATACGAAACGACGATGGTAAATATCTGCTCAATGGGGGAATACTTGCAGTCTGAAAATGTTACAGAAGTATCAATGGAAAGCACCGGCATCTATTGGATAGCCTTTTGGGATTTGTTACTTGATATGGGTTTACCATAAAAAAAGGTATTACCTTTCAGGACAAGCAATACCTTTTTTTACATTTATACATTTATACACTATTTTGTTATTTTGTCAATTGTGATGGTACTCTTGGCTGGGTGGTGATAGCACCAAGATTACGATAGTCAATATAACCCATACCATAGCCCACATAACTTGACTCTGCACGCATAATGTTTTCTCCTGTAAGCAGTAGCGTGGTAAATCCACTCATTTCAGCATCTACAAAGTTTGTGCCTCTGACAACACCTGTTGTCTTAATAGGCAGCCAAGTAGTCTGGTCTGTTGTTGAGCCGATGCCCATTTGTCCATAGGTGTTTTCACCTGTTGTGAATACGCCTATCGAAGTGATTGCTGTCAATCCCCCGTTACCATAATTGTACCGTCCCGCTGCAATGCTTGTCAAAGTATCTGTTCCTTCTACAAATCCGGGAAGTGTAGTAACTTTGGTCGGTGCAATAACTATTGTACCTGCTGCACCCAAGGCATTGTTTCTACCCCAAACATACAAGTTTTTGCTGTCCTGTGAAATGGCTGCTCCACTATAATATCCCATTGCTATTTTGCCTATCGGGGTATTATCGGGTATATTAATTTGCACAGGTGTTGCCACGTTTGCGGTAGCGCCTGTTCCAAGTTTACCTGTTGCACCTACACCCCAAACATACACCTTGCCCGACTTAGTTACAGCGCCGCAACTATTGTCCGATGAGGCAATATAAACCACGGGGTCTACGGTATATAAAGGTAATCCTGCTGTTATTTGCGTCCATGTGTTGGCAATAGCGCCGGTACCATTGGGAGTATTACCTCCTACCGTATAAATTCTACCATCTTTGGTAAGAACATAAGAGTTTGCAGAATTTGCCTCGCACTGAATTGCCTCGCCCAAAACTGCTGTAGGACGCCAGCAAAACATTGGGTCGCCCGCAGCATTTGTTACAAGATTTGGCGTTCCTGTATTCCCTGTATTTCCTGCAGCAGCATCATCGGGTAAACCAGTGCGGTAGTTTGCATTGCTTCCCCAGGTCCAAACCTGTCCAAGAACATCTACTGCTATTGAATGGGTAGTACCTGCCGAAACGTCGAGGCATGGCGAGGCAAACACCATAAGAAAAGATGGTATTCTACCTGTGTTACGTCCCAATCCTGTTACATAACCGGTATTTCGACCTGCAACATAAATTGCCCTGTCATCATGTCCGATAACAAGGGTAATATATTGAGACATAGAAGCATGCCTTATTTTAAAGTCAGCGCCTACGCTTAAAATGTTAGCCACTGTTGAGCGGAAACCTCCTTCGTCAAGCAGACAGTTGCTCCATCCGTGCGTTGTCATTATTCTCACACAATTTTTTGTTGCGTCAAAAGCAATTGTACCATGCATTGCATCAGTGCCGTCAGGACGCAGAACATCGGAGATATTCTCTGCTACAGGCAATACAATGCCGCTTGTATTACTATATCCGTTGGCATTATTTACGTCAAGAACGCCACGTGGATTATTGTCCATCTTTCCTATTGATACCTGTGCATTGATATTTACAAACGCAATTACGCAGGCAATTGTTGTTAATGTATATTTCTTTATTAATTTCATTGTTTTTACAATTTATATTTAAATATTATTTTTTAATAGCACTAAATATCACTGATGTATTAGGTCCATTGCCCAATTGTGTATTAGTGTTCGACCCTACACCATAAGCAGTATAGTCTGCAAATTGGAGATTCACGGCATTTATGCCTGTACAAATTATTGATTGATTGTAAAATATGGAAATATGAGTATATACGGTACCCTGATAAATTCCGTGATTTTGTATTTCAGTCAATGGCTGTACAGTTGCCAAAGCCGCTCCTGTTGTTATATTTACAACGCCGAGCGTACCAGCAGTGCCGTCATTGTTGTTGCCTGATGCGTATAATTTCCCCTTATCGGTTGCCAAAAGCATTCTCTGTCCCAAATACGTTCCATCTCCTTGACGACGTCCAAGAGTAATAGCAATTATGTTTTCGTCAGGGTCAAGGAAACCATTAAACGCTGTTACCTCTGTCGGAGTTCTTATTACATTGGTCATCCATCCGGGCAAAACGTAATTGCCATAAGGACCTCCCCAAAGATACATTTTGTTGTCGGTAGAAATTCCTACGCCAATTGTAAAATTAATAGAAAACAGTTTGAAAACAACACCCGGAGGCGAAGCCAAGGCAACAGGCGTAAGTTGATTGGTTGTGATTGCTCCCAATCCAAGTCGGCTGTTAGAATTATTTCCCCAAACATAAATTTTGCCGTCAGAGCCGATTGCCGCTCCATCCCTGAATCCCATCGAGATATCTATTGCTGTCATTCCACCGGGTAGATTTACCTGTTGGAATGTTATCTGGTTTCCGGCAGTCGTTCCGTTACCATTAGCGCCGAGAGCATTTGACCCACAAGCAAATATTTTGCCCGATTCGGTAAGTATCAAGGCATTATAAATACTTGCCTCACACTTCAGAGCCTTTTCTCCTTCAGGCAACAATATCTTTTTAGGCGACATTGTATAACCGGCGGTTACACCCTGACCTGTGCGTCCATACGAATTGACGCCCCAAGTATAGACATCTCCGTTTGCGAGTACTGCCATTCCGAAATTATAACCCGCCGACACATCTTTGGCAGGTTCTCCAATAATAAGTTGCCACGACCCCCTTCCGGAACTTATTCCTTTACCTGTTCTGTAAGAGGCATTATTACCTGTGGTATAAACACACATGTCAGTGGCATTAATACCAACAGAATAATAATAATGGGTTGACGCTTTAATCATTTTAAAATCAGCCCCACCAAGCAAACGATAATTTATAGAGTCATTCAAAGTGGTTGCATCAATAATATTGCCGCTCCAATTACCAAGTTTGGATGATTTTTTATAACGCATTCCGTTTGTGGATTTGTCGTACACTATTGTTCCACCCGGTGCCTCTGTCGAAGAGTTACCCTTAGCATCAGTACCCGGTTGTGGTACATAATACATGGTTGTTGTAACTATACCTTCATCATCGGTAACAGATTCTGACACATTAGCAAAAGGTGCATTCGGGGTAACTACCATAGGATAGTATTTGGGATTTGTACCCGTAGTTTTGATAAATATTGTATCAGCCGAAGACACGCATGGCAATACAAGCCCCATAGTAGCAAAAGCGCTGTTATGGTTAATGTCAAGCATTCCGCGCGGAGTACTGTCGCCTCCTATTCTAACCTGCGAAAACAAAAAGGCAGGCATTAATGTTATCAATATTGTTATATACTTTTTCATTATCATATTTTCTATTTTTTTAGATTTTAGATTTTAAGAATTGATATTTTAGATATTTAATTTAATATAATTAGGAAATACCTAAATTCTCAAATTCCGATTAAAGTTTATTGTTTAATATTCTGTGGTAAAGGTAGAGTTGCAAATGTAGCATCTACCGCTCCAAGTTCATTGTTGATTACTTCTCCAACACCATAGCCATAACTGCCGCTCTCTGTAATAGTTCCTGCCCCATCGTCGTCCAGCACTAATGTTTGTTTGAACAAACTGTGAGTAACACCGATAGATGCCTGGTCGAAATATGTTCCGGGGTAAATGGTTTTATCATACATCGGCAAAAAACCGCTTGTTATCAATCCGCGCAAGCCCGTTGCAGGCGATGGCGAATAGATAGTGGTTGTTGATTTCGGTACAACGCCCAATCCCCAACGCTCAGGGTTATTATTGCTTCCTGCTGCGTAGATATTTTTGTCGGTAATTACTATTGAACCGCCTACTGTGGTTGATGCCGTACCGCCGCTAACATTTGTTGTAAAACGGCTTGCGGCAATACTTACAATCACATCGGTAGCAGGATTGAAACCACCCGAAATTAACTTGTCAGTAACTTCAACAGGCGATGGTTGAACAGCCGCAGTCGTGCCGACACTGCCGCCCCAGCCTTGCGCTGCACCCCAACCATAGAGATGTTTGCCATCTTCGCTCACTGCCAAACCGTGATTTGTTCCCAGTGCAACCTGTTTAATCTTCACTCCCACAGGAAAGGTAATCTGAGTCGGAGATGTTACATAACCTATAGTTGCGCCTGTACCGGTTGCTCCGCTTGTAGCAGCATTTCCCCACATATAAACATTGCCGTCCATATCAATTGCTGCTGCTGTTCGATTGGAAAGAGCAATATCTTTCATCGCACTACTTGTGGGGAATGTAACTAATGTAGGCATATAACCTGTTGCATTCTGCACTCCATTACCAATTTGTGCATTGGTATTGCGTCCAAAAGCATATACTTTGCCGTTTTTAGACATTACCATCGAGGTCAAATCACCGGCTTCAACTCGAATAATAGTATCGCCTGCTGCCAATGGAATGCTTTTCACTTGAACAGGAAACACAAAATCTCTGGCAACAGCCAAAGCAGTGCTGTTTGCAGTTCTACCATAACCGCCCTCGCCCCAACTCCACACACATCCACTTTGAGTAACAACCAACGCATGCACCCTGCCGGCAGAAATATCGAGAGTACGGTGGGCAAGAATCATTTTAAAGGTGGTGGTTTGACCGGCTATTGTACCTACAGCCGTTCTGCCGTTGCCGTTAATGCCTGTAGCATACACCGCATTGTCCAAATATCCTATTACCAACGAGTATTGCTGCCCTGCCGAAACCTTTTTTACCCTCATATTTAAACCTCCATAGACGTCAAAATTGAAATAATTACTAATATCCGAAATTTCGGAAAGGCAATCACTCCACCCTTCTGCCGTCCGTACCTTTAAACAACCGGGAACAGAAAAATCTGAAACGCTCGGAACAATATCAAAAGTATCCGGTACGACAAATACCATCGTACCCATTACTGCATTTCCACCTTGAGGTGTAACAACAGATTCTACATTATCAACCTTAGGCAAAACAAAACCTACATTACGAATTGTAGTGTCGTTAACATACTGCTGCCCTTGCAAATGCAACATTCCTTGCGGCGAAATAACAGGCAAATTGTCGGGACTTTCTTTTCCCGCAGGCGCCTGTACACCAATTCCAACCTGTCCAAAACCATAACCTGACAAAAGCAGGGAAGTACAAATCAGAACTATTATTTTTTTTACATGTTTTTTCATTATTATTTATATTTTTATATTATTATTTTAATGGATTTTAGTAAATAAATATGCTATACATATTAGTATAATACGTAAAGGTTCTTTGATTATATAATAATTTGAACCCATTTTAAATTATTTTATTAATTAAAATGCTGATTATCAGATATGTGAACTCAATATCTGGATATTATTTGATAATTATGAAATAGAATTTTATGATTCCCGGATTTATGTCTTCTTTTAACTTTTGTGCAACACAACAATCCAATAAATTAAACAAAATTCTGATTTCAACAACTCATTTTGCACGTTGTTGTTCCGTTATTTGAAACAACCAAACATAAAGTGATTACTTAAAATTGATATGGGGTAGAAGGAGAACGCGGTCCGAATGAGTTGAGAAAACCGCACGTAATAATGGTGCAATTAGGCACCATATCTGTCATGGTTGATTTGTTATTAATGGAATAAATGTATTTAATGTCTTCCACATTAGTAATACATAGATTATAGTACAAATTTCTTTTTGTTTTGCTTACTGTCCTCCTTAAACAGACATCATAATGAGAAGCGCCAATTCCAACAAAAGCAAAAATATTGTTGCCTCTTTGTACGGAAGTTTTGTCTTTTGCCTTGACTATTGTGGATTTGTGCCCATTTTTGAAGTTGTTTCTATGATTCAACACTTGACGGTGGTGATGTCGTTTGTGCTTATTATGGTGTAAATCGGTTTCCCGCATTGTAGTTGCATCATCTATTAAATAGATATTTTCTACATTTGAAACAGTATTATGAATATTTTCTATTCCACTAATCTCAATATCTTCTCCAATGTACACAGCAGAATTTTGAGAGTTGCCTCTTAACGATACAATACTCAAAAAAAACATCAAAATACCGAAACATAAAGTATTTCCTATAAAATGAAAGACAAAAGGACGAAAATACTTTTTCTCTTGATTATTCCGAGCAGATTGACAGGAACAACCACAATTCGGCACTTCAAGCACCGAATCATAAAAAGTATATTTCGTATTTCTTTTCATTCTTTAATAATTTAATAATTTAAAATTCTAATATTTTTGACATTAAAATTTCAGTATGCAAAAGTATTAATATTTTCATTAACTATACATAAAAATATCAATAAACAACTAAATACTAAAATAAAACAATTAAATACTAAAATTTTTTATCATATTTTTTAATATTAGTTTGATATAAAAAAGTAAGAAAAAAGATTTTTAAAAAATTAATCTTATATCTTCTTTACTGAAAATCAAATAATTAGCAAAAAATATTCTCTTATAATTAACGACTACAAAATTACTAAATTTTTTTTATTTATACAATAATTTTTTAAATAATTTAAATATTTTTTTTTATAAAATATTCAATAAAAAAATATATAAAAAATAATGATTTTATAAGAATGCTGATATCAATGATTTATGTTTTTGTTTTCTAAACAACAAACGTCATTGCGAGGCACAGCAGGCGGCGAAGCAATCCAGAAAATAATTATCTTGCTGCCATCGTTTGTAACGAAGAGGCTAATGTTATAGCGTTTTTAACGTAAATATTTTATGTTAAATAATCCCATATTTTTTTGTCGGCATCTGCACGTTTTACTATCAATTCGGCAGCAGTATGTTGGTGAATTGCCCAATGCAATTTGTTTTGAACTTTTTTAAAAAACAAGTCCGTAATTTTTGCTGTAGAATCATAATCAAGCGCAGTTGAATATATGTCGGTAACTTTTTGATAAAATTTTCGCTCCGAAATACGTATTTCACGGATTTTTTCAAGTTGCTGTTCAAAATATTCGTCCATTAATACACCCCCTTGCTTAAACCTTTCGACATCCATTACCCATCCCTTAATAGTGTAATCTTTGGCAATTTTATTCACCCATTTGCGAAATTGTACTGCACGTAAATTATTGACTTTAAAACCAATAGCAATTATCATTTGCAAATTATAATGTTGTGTACTATACGTTTTTCCATCGGTAGCAGTTATTCGAAATTTTCGAATAACTGAATTTTCATCTAATTCTTTATCTTCAAAAATCTTTTTGATATGATAATTTATTGTATGCACTTCCACATCGTACAAAACAGACAATATTTTCTGCGTAAGCCAAATATTTTCGTCTTCATAACGCATTTCAACATTTTGGTGATTGTCGCCTGTTGATGCTACAAAAGTCAAATATTCGGCTGCCGATGAACGTATTGTTATTTCATTATCTCGGTTTTTCATTATTATTTGATTATTATTAAAGGACAATTGCAAATCCGCACAAGCGCGGTATTTTTTTAAACTCTATTTTAATTATTCTGCGACACAACGGACGCTAAGTCCTTGCACTTTGCTGTAAATGTATAAGTAATCCGTGCTATCAAAAAGTAAGAAAAAAGCGTCAGTGTTATTGTACTCCGTACTACTCCAATAGAGTCCGTTCGTGCCTGAATAGTAAAGCGTTCCATATAAGGTACCGTCGCGATAACCTACAGCAGGTAGAAAAATTTGATTATGTCCTGTTCCAAATCGCCGTCCCCTAACGCCGTTTTGAGTTACCCAACTACTGCCCGAATTATTAAGAGATGTTAATTCTGCTCTTGTTGGCACGCGCCAACCGTCAGGGCAAGGGTCATTTGTAGCAGTCCAAGTATTTCCTGTTGGGATAGTACCGTCCCAGTCCCATACGGTTCCTGTTACAGGCCATGCAGTTGGTCTATTCCACTGATAAAATTTTCCTGCGCTTTCTTGTGTCGGTGCAAAAGTGTGAAAAGCGTCTACATTACGAGTAGCCCACCACACACCATTTATCAAAGCGCCTTTATTTACAGTTACCACACAAGTTGCTATTTTATCTCCTGCTTTTGCAGTTATAGTAGCATTTCCAACTGCATTGGCGACTACAAGGCAAACACCATCAACTGGATCAATACTGCTTACAACACTTGCAACAGAAGAGTTGCTGCTTGTCCAAGTAACTGACTTGTCGGTTGCATTAGCAGGCAGAACAGTTGCTATTAATGTTGTTGTCTCGTCAATAGGCAAACTAAGCGATGTTTCGATTAATGTAATACTTGTCACTGCAATAACTGATACTGTAACCATACAAGTAGCCGTTTTATTACCTGCTTTTGCGGTTATAGTTGTACTACCTACAGATTTGGCAGTTACAAAGCCATTTGCAACACTTGCAACAGAAGCATTGCTACTTGTCCAAGCAACCGACTTGTCGGTTGCATTAGTAGGCAAAACCGTAGCAGTTAATGTCTGCGATTGTCCTACTACAAGTGAAAGAGTTGTTTGTGACAATGTAACGCTCTCTACTTCAATAATATTCTCCAAAACCGA
Source organism: Paludibacter sp. (assembly GCA_009781075.1). Taxonomy (GTDB): domain Bacteria; phylum Bacteroidota; class Bacteroidia; order Bacteroidales; family Paludibacteraceae; genus WRGS01. Next base: position 14,268 of record WQYU01000010.1, read on the forward strand.
CACCTCACAAATAGCGGTTTTGCTGCCTGCCTTTGCGGTTATTGTAACATTTCCCTTTGCTAATGCCGTAAGTTTGCCGTTGTTATCAACAGAAACAATATTTACATTGTTGCTTATCCACAGAACGTTTTGGTCTGCGTCTTTTGGCATTACTGTTGCAGTCAAAAATTGCTGTTCGCCTATCTGCATTGCAAGTGTTGTTTTGTCAATTTCAATACTTGTTACTTCTTTTTTCATCTCAATACTTCTGCAAGCGAAAAATAATAATGTTGCAAAAAGTGCAACGACAAATAGAAAATTTACTTTTTTCATTTTGATAATAATTTAAATTGTTATAATAAATTGATTTTAAATTTTTAATTTATTTCTTGTTTTAATAATTCGTATATTTCTTGCCAAGTTTTTTTATAAAATTCGGTACTCTCATCGGCAAGTTTAGAATAAGTTTTTGATGTATAATATCTGTCAGCGGCTTCTAATTCGTTTATATCGTAATCAATCATTAGAGATTTTACTGCATTATTTCCAATATCATAAATTGCAATATCTATTTTGCCTTTTGGCTGCGATAATGCCTGCAAAGATTGCATTGTGCAAAAACATATTTGATGAGAGGGATTGTGTATTAAATTACTCAAAAACTGCTCTTTGGAAATAAGACCTTCTAAGTATTTATCTACTTCGGTTGCTATTTTATCGTCAGCAACGGGTCCTTCTATAATATCGAAATCGTGTGCTTGCTGTTCGGTTTCATTTTTCCTGTTAAGCACAATAAAATCAAGCCATTTTTCATTATAATCATCGAAACGCAAAACTTTCAAATCCTTATCTCTGAAAAAAAGTTCCGAAAAATCAAATTCAGTTACAATGGCTTCCGACCGATGTTCTTTCGCTTTCCTTTCTGACCAAATTTCGGCTTGTTCACGAAACTTTGTAACATAAAAACCCTTACCGAAATCTCGTTTTATCTGACAAAAGGAAAAATCAATCGTTTCTATTGCTGTATGACTACCGTGATACACTTTCATCTCCCACCTCCATTTGCATAACATTCACGATACAACGCCTTTATTGACCAATAGGGATCTTCAATATGTAAAGACCACCAAAACTTGTCAAGAAAGTCCATTCCACCATATTTTTTCAGATACAAATATGCTTGTTGGCTGTTCATTTTATAAGCACGAGCGAATTTTGTAATTATAAAAGTCATAAAATTGACTTTATCGCTTGTTTCATTATTTATTGTCGCCATAATTTTAAGTTTTAATATTTTTTCTTTTTGCAAAGATAAATAAAAGTTTTTTATTCTGAAAGTATTTTTTTTAATTATTTTATTTACGCAGAGCGCAAAATTTTTATAAGAAATTTACGAAAAATAAAAAAATATTCTATCGCACACCAAAACAGATAATGCTTATATGTCAATTTTTGCTGTCCCTTGCTGCCCCTTGTTTGCAACGATGACGTTCCGTAATGGTCGTAGGGGCAGGTTCCGTAAGGGCAGGTTTTACACCTGCCCCTACCCACTCGTTTGCAAACGAATAGAAACAGGAGTTATGCGCATTTACGGTTATACATTATTCAACGACAATGCCTTCAATGAAACCTCATATTTCACTAACTGTTTTTGAATGGCGGCAGTTTTCATCGCCAAAGTTTGCAAACTGATTTTCTTTGGATTGCGCTTTATTTCGGCAACGATAGCGGTTTTTTCAAAATCATTTAAAGCAATTAAGTCAATTTCGTTTTTGCCGTTGCTGTCCCAAAAGTTGCCGATTGCGGTAATCATTTCTTCTTCGGCAAATTTCTGTCGAAAATATTTTTCGAGCAATAAACCGCTATATTGTTCATAATTATTTGTGATATAAAGTTTTAATAAGTCAAATTTACCCATTTCAATTAGCGTTTGATTGGGGTAAATAAAACGAAACCAAAAATACAGAAAATTGTCGTCAATGTTCCAATGTGTGTTTCTACTTTCAGGTTTCGAGAACATCGGCTTGTTTTTTACAATCAAAGAATAATGATTTTCGAGATTTGCCAAATAGGCGCCGGTGTTTTTTCCAATAATAGAATCTATCTCGCTCTGTGTATTTTTCCCTGCTGCAATAAGTTGAAGGATAGAGAAATAGGTGCTATAATCGCGTCCAAATTCGGAAACAAGCAAGTCCTTTCCTTCGTTCAAAAAAGGCGAATCGGAGCGAGTTACAAAATCAAGCATTTTTTTGAATGTTATTGCTTTTGCGTTCATCAACAATGCGATATAATGCGAAACGCCTCCTGTAATCATGTAAAGAAATAACAAATCTTCGGCGGTGTAGTTTGGGTTATAGTCCTTTAAAATATCTTTTATGACCCTGATTGTAAAAGGTTTTAGTACAATTTTTGAAGTAAGGCGTCCGAATAATGGTTCTTTGTTGTTTTCAAAAATTTTCATCATCAGCGAATAGATTGAGCCGCAAGCAATAAAATTGAGTTTTATTTTGCCTTTGTACCTGTCCCAAAGATTTTGTATTTCGCTAAAAATGGCTCGGTTTATATTGTCGAAATCTTGAAATTCGTCGATAATCAAAGTGTAATGCTCATTTTGGGCAAAAATCAAAAGTTGCTCAAATAAATCGGCAAAACGATTTATTGTACCATAAATTTGCAAGCCCAATGTTTCGTTTATCTGTTGTTGAAATTGACGGCAAAGCACCGCTTCGCTGTTGCGAGACACAAAAAGATAAAGCATTTTCTTTTCTGCCGACGAGTGTAAAAGCAGAGAAGTTTTGCCGATTCGCCTTCGCCCTATCATAATTGTAAAACACGCTGTGTCAACAGATTGCTTCTCAATTTGAGATAATGTCTCCAATTCATTTATTCTATCATAAAGTTTCATATTCAAACAATTTAATCGCCGTTAATTTAATGACCATTAAGATAACGGCAAAATTATACTTTTTATTTGAAATGACAAAATGCTTTAAAATCTTTTACTTCTGGGTGAGGTAAAGGTAAAAAAACGTAGTACGGCTTTTCTCTTTTGTCGCAAGTTTTTTTACTTGTGCCTTTGCTGCACCTCGTTTGCAACGAGGAGGCTAATGGTATAGCGTTTTTAACGCAGATATTTTATGTTAAAAACAATTGAAAACGACACACGGCTAAATAGTATGGTCGTTTATTAATAATGTATTACTTTTGCACAAATTCAGGTAAAATGCTAACATTCTATTTTTACGATTATAGTTTATTAAGGTAAAAAAATCATTGGCTACAATTTATTTTCATATTCCGTTTTGCAAACAGAAATGTTTTTATTGTGATTTTTATTCAGAAATTGCTCCGCAATACATTGATTCTTATATAGATACAATGATTGAGGAATTGTATTTGCGTAAGTTTTATCTACCGAAAAATGAAAAAATTTCATCAATATATTTTGGTGGAGGTACGCCGAGTTTGCTTACAAACAGGCATTTTGAAAAGATTTTTTATGCTGTAAATCAATTATTTATAATAAGAAAAAAAGCGGAAATTACTTTTGAGGCAAATCCGGACGATTTGAGCGATAATTTTTTTAATGAAATAAAAAGTTTGCCCTTTAATCGCTTAAGCATTGGTATCCAAAGTTTTAATGATAAATTTTTAAAAAAAATTAACCGCCGGCACACAGCGCAGCAGGCAGTCGAAGCCATACAACTTGCTAAAAATCATAATTTTACAAATATCAGTATTGATTTGATTTTTGGATTGCCCACTCAAAAGTTAAATGATTGGAAAAACGAACTAAAAACAGCGTTTTTGCTTGATATTCAACATATTTCGGCATACTGCCTCACTTACGAAGAAGGAACGCCACTATATGCCAGCCTTCGGAGAGGCGAAGTGAGCGAAACTTCTGAAAAAATATTAAACGAAATGTATTTATATCTAATTCAAAGCGCTAAAAAACAAGGATTTGAGCATTACGAAATTTCAAATTTTGCAAAAAAAAGTTTTCGCTCGCAGCATAATTCCGCATATTGGAATTACGGCAAATACTTAGGCGTCGGGGCAGCAGCGCACTCTTTTGACGGAAAGAGCCGTCAGTGGAATGTTCGTTCAATTGAAAATTATATTGCTGCAATCGCTTCCAATTCACCGTTTTTTGAAAAGGAATTATTAACCGAAAAGGATAAATATAATGAATACATTATGCTTGCCTTGCGAACAGCAGAAGGTGTTGATTTAGAATTTATTATGAAAAATTTTAATAAAAAATACGGAAATTATTTTTTGAATAATATTCAAAAATTTATTACATTAAAAAAAATACACATTACCGAAAAAAACATATTTTTGCTCACAAAAGAAGGAATTTTAATCTCAAACAGCATAATAAGCGAACTGATGATGTAAAAACTTTCTTTGTGCGAAGTATTATTGCAAATTCACTACTGTCCGTCCTTTTAATTTTCCTTCCAAAATTAATTTAATATAGTCATTAAGTTGATTTATAGATATTTCGGTCGATAATCCGGAAAGGAAAGGCGGTTTAAATTCATTTGCCATTTTATTCCAAAGCCCTTGCCGCAATGCGTTAGGATAATTTTGAGACGACATTCCGATAAGCGACACCCCGCGCAAAATAAATGGAAATACCGATAAATTCAAATTTGTACCGGCGACGCTTCCGCAGGTTGTTACGCAACCGAAAACGTTTGTTGTCTTTATCATATTTTCCAAAATAGCCCCACCAACAGTGTCGATACCACCTGCAAACATTGCTTTTAACAGCGGTTTGTTTTCCATAGACAAAAATTCATCGCGGGGTATAATCTCCTTTGCACCAATATGTTGCAAAAAATTTTGTTCCTGCTCTTTGCCTGAAATAGCACAAACATTGTAACCTGTTTTAGCCAACATAGCCACTGCCATTGAGCCGACGCCTCCTGTTGCACCTGAAACAATGATTTTTCCACTATTCGGGTTGATAATATGTGCAAGTTTTTCAACCATAACCGCAGCAGTGAATCCGGCTGTCCCATAAATCATTGATTCTTTTAAGGTTAAATTTTCAGGCAAATGAACAATCCACTGGGCAGGTACACGGATATATTGCCCAAAACCTCCGGCAGTGTTCATTCCCAAATCATTGCCTGTTACAACAACTTTATCTCCTTTTGTAAAATTTTCATTTTCAGAATATTCCACAATTCCTGCCGCATCAATTCCTGGCGTGTGAGGATAATGTTTGGTTACACCACGATTGCCCGTTGCCGAAAGTGCATCTTTATAATTCAAAGACGAATAATAAACACGAATCAGCGTTTCACCTTGCGGTAAGTCGCTGATTTGCTTTTCAATAATTTTTCCGATAAATTGATTTTCAGGCATCTCATCAACCTGAAAAGCATGAAAAACCGAGTCATTATTCATTTTTTGGCACACTATCTGTTTTTTTGATGTCCGCCAGAGATTTTGCTCCAACAATCGGTTTGCTATTTTTATTCATCGTACATTTTCCGTTGAAAATTGCATTTGGCTCAATTACAAGCACTTTGGTTGCAATATCTCCGCCAACAATTGCTGACGCACGAAGTGAAAGTGTATCATTGATGATAACATTTCCGCTAACCTCACCACTAATTTCAGCATTTTCGCAAATCACATTGCCTTTTACAAATCCGTGTTGACCAACTATCAATTTGCCATTACACTCTATTGAGCCTTCAATTTCACCATCAAGCCGAAAATCAGCCTCAGATTTTACATCGCCCACAACCTTTGTACCAATAGTAAGCGAATTGTATGTTCCACCTGTTACTTCGCCATTGGTAGCGTTTTTTGAAATAAAATTTGCCATATTTTTAAACTTTATTATTGTTTTTAAAAGATCAATAAACGGACAAAATTACAAAATTATTTGAAAAATTATTTAATCTGTATAAAAATAGTAATTTATTTTTGTGAATGTGTTTATGGTTAAATGCACAAAACAATATTCCTATTCACTTATTTTTCAGTTTATTAATCAAGGGAATAAGGAATAAAAGAGTATTGAAATGCTATGCCGAACTTGTGGGTTATTTCAGTGTTGTGGAGATTTGTGTTATTATGTTTTTTGGAAAATGCAATGATGAGAGATGTTCCTCGTCCAATTCAATAGTTATCAGAACCTTACGATTATTTTTTTGTTTTTCATCTTTAAAATATACTTCGTGAATAAAATCAAAATTAAGTGCGTTCGACAGATGCAAAAGTTGTTCAATGTTGATGCTTTTTCGTTTGCAAATATCGTTAATAGTTGCACGCTCACAGTTAATTCTATGGGCAATTTCGGTTTTTGTCATACCGCTTTCGGCTATTTTCTTTTCAATCTCTTTGCCGATATGTATTTGTTTTAAATCCTGCATTTATTCTTGTTTTAAAACATTATAAAAAAAGCGTTAAACTATTCGTTTGTTTTACTTACTTTTCACCTTTTGGTTCCGGTAAACCCTTTCACTCAAATAAGTACGAATAGTCCACGCCAAAAAACGTGAACTTTTGCAACTTATACTCGAGTGAAATTTACCGGATTTCAATGGTGAGAGAATAAGCGCTGTAAATTCAAAATTATTATAAATTATTATTTTGCAAAAATACAAAAACTTTTGTAGTGCATACATACCAATAAAAAATTATTATGGGAGAAAGTTAGTATTTGTTTTGCATCTGCCGTTTTTTTTGATATAATTTTGTTGATAAGTCATAATATTGTTTTATGATAAACTCAGGTTAATATTTATTTTTCCAAACTTTTGACTATTTCATCGGTAATTTGTTTTAAGCCAGTCTCGTATGCTTTGCGTCCTGCGGTGTTATAATCGAGTGCGCCGCCTTTGAGGTTGGTGAAATTATTGCTGTAAATTTCTTTTCCGGTGCGATTTTCTACCAGCGATATTTCAGCATCTAAAAACGAAAAACATAAACCATCAACGCTGTTGCCTTCTCGCGTAGAGGCATTAATTGTAAGTGTCCAATCGGCATTTTGCAGCGTAGGAGTAAAACTGCAACCATGTGCCGAAAGTTCGGCTTTGAGTTTTGGGGCAAGAATATTTACCGACTGACCAAAATTCGTTTCTTTGGATTTGACAAAAACGATTATTGCCGTTTGAAGCCGCGAAATTGCCTGCATCACATTTGATTTCAAAACTAACATTTTTTGATATTGAAAACTATCGGCGTCGTCGCTGCCTATTGCTATTAAAAGCGATTGCGAAAAGTTTAATTCATCAAAAATCGGTAATATCTCTTCAAAAGTTTTTTTTGCTTTCCCTTTATTTCCATTTGTTTCAAATTGTTGAGCATTTGCAATTGATGTCTCTATTTTTTGAATCAGCAAAGAAATATTCGCCTTATAATAAGCTTTTACCTCATTTTTATCGGCATACGCAAGAGCATAACCTGTTTTTGCGGCTTTGTCGTAGTAATATTCTGTTTTTAAACCGCTGATTTCAGCATTGGCAAAAGTTGAGGTAACAGATGTAAAATCTTCGCTGAAAACTCCTGCCGATTCTGATTTGTGAAGTTCCTTTGCACTTGCAATGGAAACTTTTATACTTTCTATAAGTTCCGATTTTGCACTTGCTTTTAAATCTTTAATAAAATCAGACGTTTCATTACCTTCATTGGTTGCAAAACCTGTAAGATATTGACCTTTAAGATAATTATTGTAATCGGTTATCCATTCGGGCTTTTGAGCCGAAGTGTTCGCTGCGGCAAGCATAAAGAAAAATATCATAAATTTTTTCATCCTAATTTGTTATACTAAATTCATATCCAAACCCTGTCTTTTTATAGCCAAAAATATATTTACGTTTATTTTTGGTGTTAATTTTATAAGTTTTTGAAGGAACGACTCCCGACCATTCGATGCGAAGTTGATGCGCGCCCGGTTGGCTGTCTTCAAAATTTATAGAAAAACCTTCATTTAATGTGCCTTCGCCGAGTAATTCTTCATCAAGATATATACGCGCTTCGGGGTTTTTGCTGTTTGCCTCGCCTGCAAAAACGAGTGATATGCCGCTATTTGTGCCGTATTCAACTTTTTCAAACTGCTGCTGTGAATCTTGTTTTGCATCTATGTCTTCGGTTTTAGTATTTGCCGGCTTTCCCGAAGATTCCTTTTTATCTTTTCCTGAAGATTCTTTTTTGTCTTTTCCCGAAGATTTCCCTGTTAACTTTGACCAAGATTTCGAAAGCAAATTTTTGTTTTCGTTATCAGAAGCCGCTACAGATGCCTCTTCTCCGATAGTTTCGTAAGTTAATGGAGTTATCACATCTAAAATATCATTGGGACTTACAAGTTTCGATTTTTGGCTTTCAATGCTTGCACTTGCAACATCAATCATTTTCAAACTCAACATGCCGCGATTGCCATACGACGAGAGAACGCTTATAACAACTTTATTTGCACCGGCAAGTTTGCCGAGTTCAACGGCTTGTCCTTCATCTACAACGCCTGAGTTTGAAAATTTTTGCTCTTTGAGAATTTTATCTATCAGCGAGCGTTCAATAATTGAATATTTGCCGGTTTCTACCATTGCCGTGCTGACAAGTTCACGGACAATAGTTCCGGTACCTTCGTCAAACACATTGCCCGTAATTGAAGGGTCCATCACCGCTACACGAAGCTTTGTAACTTTTAACGGTTCATCTGTTTCTTGGGAAAAAATGGATATTGCAATTGTAAAAAATATTATCGAAAATATGAATGATTTCATTCTTTTTAATTTTTATTTATTTATGATTTTTAATTTAATAATAATATCTTTATCCCTTTGATAATTATTGACGTTCCTTTTGTAACAGTTATAGTATTTATTATTAATAAGTATAGGTTTTATTAATAGATTGCTTCGATGCGCTCGCAATGAAGTATTTTACGTAATTATAAAGTCAATATCAAATATTTTTAAAATCTACCACTGCCTCCGTTTTTGATACAGAACAGCAGCGGTAGATTCTTCTTAAAACTTTTTTATGACTTATTCTAATTTCTTTTCTTTAAAAAACGTAACTTATACCAAGAAACGGAGAGGTAATGTGCGTAGTTGTAGACCAAGTATATCCATCTTCATTTCCATTCCAATCACTGCCGCTGGTTAAATTGGTAAGTCCGAATTTTACACCAACTTCAATTTTAAAACGGTTAATATTTACGCCGTACATCAAAGCCAAACCTGCATCTAATGTATTAAAACCACTACTTTCTCCACTGAGGTCGTTATCAGGTCCACTAACACCTTCTGCTAATTTAATACCCAAATAAGGTCCTGCCTGCAGATATGTTTCAACATTGCTGCCTATCGGAATACGGTATCCCAAATAGGCAGGTACTTCAGCATAATGCAATGTTGCTGTATAACCATCTCCCACATCAAACCTTTTCATACTGTACAATGCTGCTACATTAAGATAAAGTTTTTCGCCGAAAGAAAGATAGGCAGTGGGTCCTATTTCCAACCCTATCAAACCATTAAGTTTGTCTGAATAACTCTCACCATCACCCGAAGTTTTCATACTCAACGATGGTATGCTAATACCTGCACGGATACCCCATACAAGTTGCGCGCTCATACTTCCTACTCCTAAGAGCGTAACCAAAACAAATGTAATTATTGCTTTTTTCATACTAATACTGAAAAATTAAATGTTATTATTAAAAAATTATTTATTTACTGCGTTTTACCCATTTCTTCGTCGAAAATCTTACGGAATTTTTCGCGGTTGTAAATGGTTTCAATTTTACGGTTCACTTCGGTACGCTTGTTTACCGCATCAAAAACCTCGTTTTTACTTGCTTCCACAGCCATATATACCTTATACATTCCGTCTGTGGTTTTCATAGTTTTGTTACACGAAACTGTAACATTGTTCAATGTTTCCTGAACGGCTTCACGGGTAAGCGACTCGAATGTTTCGGCATAATCGGCAGGCGATTGTCCGGCATCATTAACGTAGCGTTCCGTAACACGCTTTGTTGTTACTTGAATGCTTGTAGCCAAAGCGTTATTAGCATTCATACGCGCCTTTTCGCGGGCAGTGTTGAGGTCTTTGCTCTGAGCAGTACCCTGTCCTCTAAAGAAGTTTTTGTCGGTTACCTGGTCTTCACAAGGAACCGTTACTTCTGTTTCCTGATTTACTTTAGCAACAGGTTTTGCTCCGCCGCACGATTGCAGTGTAAAAATCATTATCACACTGAGTAGCAATACATAAAATGTTGTTTTTCTGTCCATTATTGATGTTAAATTAGTTTAACGTCTGCTCCTTTATGCAGACATAAATGTTATTAAAATTAAAAAACGCGGCAAAAGTATATATTCTTTTGTTAAGTTGTTAAGTTTTTGCGATAGAAGAATTTACGTTTTGCGTCAGCAAAATTAACGCTGTGTTTTGTTTCTAATTTTTTGGGCTTAATGTTCAGAATGGGTGATATAAAGTGGATTAAACACTTGAGATTCATATCTTTGCGAGTAAGCAATAAAAAAACCGTTTTCCTTCACAAGAAAACGGCTCAAACCAATCAAATATATATATAAATATTATATCTTTTATTCTTGATTCAAAGTCACTCTGCGGAATGCCAAAACTGTTGCATTGTTTGCTTTCAAGTAATCGGCAATCGACATTTTGTTGTCTTTGATAAATGTCTGTTCGAGCAAAGTGGACTCTTGAAAGAATTTATTTAGACGTCCCTCAGCGATTTTATCAAGCATTGCCTCTGGCTTTCCCTCTTGACGGGCTTTTTCACGCCCTATTTCAAGTTCCTGAGCGATAATTTTTTCAGAAACCGATTGCCTGTCAAGTGAAACGGGATTCATTGCTGCCGCCTGCATTGCAATGTCGCGTGCTACCTGCCGCTCTACATCTTTTTGAGCAAAAGCAACAATGGTAGCAAGTTTATTTCCCGGATGGATATATTCCACAACTGTTTCACCTTCAACATATTCGTAAAAATCAAGTTCCATCTTCTCCCCTGTGATGCCCGACCGCTCAGTAACAAGGTCTGCCGCAGTTCTCTCATCAATTTTCAAATCATTGACTTCCTGTATTGAATGTGGTTTTTTCGCCATAATCCGGTCAAGTATTTTTTGCGCAAGCGCAATAAAATCAGCATTTTTGGCTACAAAGTCTGTTTCGCATTTCAGTGCAATGATTGCAGCAAAACCATCTTTTGCCGCAGCCAGAACGCATCCTTCGGATGCTTCGCGGTCGCTACGTTTGGCGGCTATTGCCTGTCCTTTTTTTCTAATTATTTCTATTGCTTTTTCAAAATCGCTGTTTGCCTCGATAAGTGCATTTTTACAATCCATCATACCTGCACCTGTCATTGTGCGTAATTTTGAAATATCTGCCATTGATATTGCCATTATTTTTCCCTTTCTTAAAAAAAATTATAATTCATCATCCTCATTATTTTTGAACTTTTCCTCTGCATTTGCGTTGATAGCATCTGTTTCTTCGTGGCTTCGTGTACGGCGAACGATGCGTGTCTTTTTGAATTTCACATCTTTTATTTGTACATTGTCGTTTTCTTTTTTATTATCATTTTTTTCAACTTTGCGTTCTGCTAAACCTTCTTTATACGCTTGTGCCATTATCTCAAGAATAATTTCGATAGCGTTCTTAGAATCGTCGTTTGCAGGAATTACGTGGTTAATCCCTGTCGGGCTTGAATTTGTATCAACAATTCCGAACACGGGAATTCCAAGCCGTTGCGCCTCAGCCACAGCAATATGTTCTTTCATCACATCTACAACAAAAATAGCAGACGGCAATCTGACCATATCAACAATAGACCCAAGATTTTTCTCAAGTTTTTCTCTTTGGCGTGTAATTTGAAGTTTTTCGCGTTTGGAAATGTTATCAAAAGTACCGTCTTTGGTCATTTTGTCTATTTGCGACATTTTGTTTACAGCACGACGTATAGTCGGAAAATTTGTGAGCATTCCGCCCGCCCAGCGTTCCGTAATATAAGGCATTTTTATTTGTTTTGCAACCTCTATGATTGCCTCTTTTGCCTGTTTTTTTGTTGAAACGAAGAGTATCTGACGCTCTTTGAACGCAAAACGTTTCATTGCTTCGGCTGCCTCATCAATTTTTACAACTGTTTTATGGAGGTCAATAATATGAATCCCGTTGCGTTCCATAAAAATGTAGGGAGCCATTGCAGGATTCCATTTGCGCTTAAGATGACCAAAATGCGCTCCTGCTTCCAATAATTGTTCAAATGTTGTTCTTGACATTTTTTTTTATTAAAAATTTGTTTACTTTCTTTTAAAATTATTAACTTATTATAACTCAATTGCAAAGTAGTTTTTATTTTTTTAGTATTATATAAATAAATAAAAAATAAAAAGTCCGTACAATTTAGATACTAAACCAAATTCAAGTCGCCTTTTTTATTTTGCTTCACCTCTATATTATTGATTAATAAAAAGTTGGCAGAATAAAATTCAGGCGCTGTGAGTTCATTAACGTTTCGAGAATTGGAAGCGTTTGCGTGCTTTTGGTCGTCCGGGTTTTTTGCGTTCCACCTCTCGCGGGTCGCGTGTCATAAATCCTTCCTTTTTCAGAGCGGGCTTGTCTTCCGGATTAATTTTTACCAATGCACGCGCAATAGCAAGGCGCAATGCCTCTGCCTGTCCTTTAAAACCGCCTCCACCCAAATTGACCTTGATGTCATATTTTTCAACAACTCCCAAAGTATTAAGGGGCTGTTTTACAATATATTGCAAAATAGAAGAAGGAAAATAATTGTCTAATTTACGTTTGTTAATCGTGATTTGACCGTTTCCTTCATTTACATATATACGGGCAATTGCTGCTTTTCTTCTTCCTATGGCGTTTACTTTTTCCATACTGTTATTTAAGTGTATTTAAATCAATTTGTTTGGGTTGTTGGGCTTGCATATTATGCTCTCCGCCTGCAAAAACGTAGAGGTTTTTTAAAATTTTGTCGCCAAGTTTGTTTTTCGGGAGCATTCCTTTCACAACTTTTATGATAAGTTTTTCGGGGCTTTTTTCCATTATCTCTTTCGGAGTTGTCTGGCGTTGTCCCCCCGGATAACCCGTATGACGTAAATATATGCGGTCTGTCCATTTCATTCCTGTCAGACGAACTTTGTCGGCATTGATAAGTATCACATTATCACCGCAATCAACATGAGGTGTAAAGTTGGTTTTGTATTTTCCGCGCAAAAGTTTTGCAACTTTCGATGCCATACGCCCTAACACCTCATCGGCAGCATCAACTACTACCCATTCCTTTGTAACTGTTGCCTTATTGGCAGAAACAGTTTTATAACTTAAAGTATCCACTTTTTTCTTTTTTCGTTTAAATGATTAAAAATTTGCTGTCGGGAATATTTGTCTTATTAATTTTTGAGATGGCTAATCGGAACAAAACCAATACATTACAAAACCCCAAGGCATCTATACTTATCGGATAATAAACGGACTGCAAAAGTACTGCTTTTATTTTTAAAAACAAAATATTTTTTTAAAAACTTTTTAAAATAAAATAACGTTACTTTTAGTTAATTACCATTTGAATTTATTAAATATTATTAGTTTTTCACTTGTTTTGAAATATTTATATTGTAAATAAAAACATTGTTTGTATTTATGCCGTTCAATGAGGGAAAATACCTTTGTTCATTATTTCGGTTTTTTCCTTGCCCAATATAACGAAAGCGACATCCCCGATACAATGTGCCAAATACCCCACCATGCAGTAACAAAGAGCATTCCGCCTATTGCCAAAGTCGGCGGGAAAATTTTAGGATTGAAAAGCAATGCCAAACCAAGCCCCGAATTATGAATACCCGTCTCAATGGTGAGTGTTCTGCGGTCGATCTCTGGCAATTTGAACAAAGAAGCCAAAGTATAACCGGTACCCAATCCCGCTCCATTATGGATTAACACGATAATGAAAACGAAAAAGATATATTTTATAAACAAATCAAAATTATTGCCGAACGCAAGTACAATCATTGCTAAAAAAAATACAAGAGAAAAATATTGCAATGGTTTTTTCAATACATTGGCAATTTTTGGCAAATATTTGGCTGTCAACATTCCGAGAATCAACGGAATTCCAAGCAATATGAACACCGTCTCAAACATTTGGAATGTATCAATATGCAATTCTTGCAATGCAGCCGAGGCATGTCTGTTTACAAAATTTACATATAAACCACCCCAAAAAGCAAAGTTAAAAGGTGTAATAAATGTAGAAATAGCAGTACTTAGGGCTGTCAAACTGATGGCAAGTTCCGTATTTGCTTTTGAAAAATGCGACATAAAATTTGAAATATTACCACCGGGGCAGGCAGCAACTAAAATCATTCCCATTGCAACCATTGGAGTAATCCAGCGATTGAGAAGAATCACAAGTAAAAAAGTTATTGCAGGCAGGGCTATCGCTTGGGAGCAAGCCCCCAAAATAAACGATTTCGGATGTTGCAGAACTCTTTTAAACATCTCGAGGCGTATTCCCAAAGCCACGCCAAACATCACAAATGCAAGAATAATGTTAATTACGTGCATCCCCGCGGCTGAAAAATTTATCCGCACATCGTCCAGATTTTTTAATTGTTCGTACATAATTTCTTTAAATTAATTTATATTAATAAAAAATTCATTTTTTTCATATAAAATATTAAACTAAATATTTAACTGATAACACTTTAAACTCCTAATTTTTCTCTTACTCTTTTTAATGTTTCGATGGCAATCGGACGAGTTTTATCTGCTCCGTCGGCAAGTTTTTTGTCAATTTCGTGTAAATTATTGATATAGTAATCGTATGTCTTACGTTCATTTGCAAATCGTTCCAAAATCAAATTCAAAAGTTCGTTTTTGGCATGTCCGTAACCGAAATTTCCATCCAAATATTTTTGTCTCAACAATTCTGTTTGCTCCTCTGTTGCTATGAGCGAATAGAGAGCAAAAATTTTGTCTGTATTTGGGTCTTTCGGTTCTTCAAGCGTTTTACTGTCGGTTTCGATAGCCATAATTTGCTTTTTGAGTTGTTTTTCGGGTAAAAAAATATCAATGGTATTTCCGCGCGATTTTGACATTTTTTGTCCGTCTGTTCCCGGTACATACATTGTATTTTCCTGCAATTTTGCTTCGGGCAATACAAATGTTTCGCCCATTTTATTATTAAACCTCGTACCCATATCGCGTGCCATTTCCACGTGTTGCAACTGGTCTTTGCCCACAGGAACAATTTGTGCGTCATAAAGCAAAATATCTGCTGCCATAAGCACAGGATATGTAAAAAGTCCTGCATTGACATCAGATAATCTGTCGGCTTTGTCTTTGAAAGAGTGTGCCAGGGTGAGCCGCTGATATGGGAAAAAACAGGATAAATGCCACGCAAGTTCACACACTTCAGGGATATCGCTCTGACGGTAAAAATATGTTTTTCCTGTATCCAAACCACAAGCAAGCCACGCCGCCGCAATTTCGTAAGTGTTGGCACTTAATGCGGCAGCATTTTTTACCGTTGTCAGAGAATGAAGATTGGCGATAAAAAGAAATGACTCGTTTTTATCACTTTTTGAGAGTTCTATTGCAGGCAAAATAGCGCCCAAAATGTTACCCAAATGTGGTGTGCCTGTTGCCTGTATCCCTGTTAAAATTCTCATATATGATTATAAATTAATAATTTATTAATATTTATAAAAATAATACCATATTTTACGATTTAAATTTTTTTTTGCAAAAATACAAAAAAATTAAAAAACCGAATTATATTTATGAAAAAAGCACAGGGTAGATTCAATTAACAAATTTTAGTATTGCTAATTAAATATATATAACTTTACATTTCTATAATGCATCATCAACAGAATTGATATTGCCAACATTTCCATTTTTTTAGAATAACATTTCGATTTCCATCTCATTCTTGCCAAAAAGTGTCTGAATAAGCTGTTGTATCCTTCCAATGTGAAAGTTTCCTCCTTCGACGTATATGTTTTCCTTATTGGAATTACACTCTTTAAACAATTCATAAGATTTTTTTGCTGCAAAGATAGTTTATATATTTAATTAGCAATGCCAACAAAAAATATTTACATAAATAGTCAAACCTATTCTGCGACCGCACGAATCGATCGACCGGATAAGCGATTGCCGTAAGTCGAGAGCGCACTGTTGTTATAGAAAGCTAAGATGTATGCATCCATATTACCGAACTGCGTACTGCTAAAATAGAAGCCGTAAATACCGACAATGTCGAGCGTACCGTTACTGCTTGCACGGGTGCCAGCAGCAGGCAGAAAAAGAGTGTTGCCTGTGTTTTTATCGGTAAATTTTTCACCATAAACACCGTTCTGCACTACCCACTCATGCTTAACTTTATCGGTATCAAGCAATTTGTTTAATTCATCAAGAGTAGGTAGACGCCAACCTTGCGGGCAAGGATCATTGGTTTTCTCCCAACTATCGCCAGACGTGCTGCTATCCCATACAGTATCGCCGTTAGAGTTAATCATAGGGTCGGTAGCGCTCCACCCTATTTTTCTATTCCACTGGTAAAACATACCTGCGCTTTCAGGCGCGGCAGCAAAAGTACCAGGAGCATCCACATTGCGGGTAGCCCATTTAACGCCGTTAATAACAACGCTTGCATTGTCAAGCGGTGGGTTAGCATCGTCTTTGCTACAAGAACTAAAAATAACTGTTGCAATTATTGCAACACCAAAAATGAAACTAAGTTTTCTCATTTCGTTTAATTTTTAAAAGTTATAATTAATAATTAATAATTAATAATCAGATTATTCTTCTATTATTTAGGTTGTGTGTAATTTCAATTAATAAATGCAACTTTTTATTTAATTTATAATCAAAAACTTATAATGATTATGATGATTTGTTGAAATGGGAAATAACTTTATTTCAAATATTTACTCAAAGTTATTCTCATTTCAACAAATTAATTAATTGTAATCATAAAACAAAAAAGTTGCATTTGATACTTGAATCTGCCTAATCATAGTATAATATTATTTACAAAATCTGTGCAAAAGTACAAAATTATTTTTATGTATGTAAAAATTTTTTATCAAAAATAAATCTGAAAATTTGCAGTTAAGAAAATTTTTACGACCTTTGTCAAAAATTATGATTTTTGAAATATGCTAAATATTTGGATTTCAATAAATTAATATAAAATAAATAGATGAAACAATCTTACGAACAGGCGTTTTCAGAACTTGAAAAAATCGTTTCCGAACTCGAAAAGTCAGAGGAAACAAATATTGACGAACTAAACAATAAAGTGAAACGGGCTGGCGAATTGCTTACCATCTGCAAGAAAAAACTGTACGAAACCGATGTCGAACTCGAAAAAATTTTGGAGCAAATAAATTAAAATCTATTTCATAATAGAAATTTTTTGGTTCAAAGAAAGTATCCAAAATGTTGTTACAGTTTGTTGTAAGGGCTTTGTTGTTGAAAATAAAAATTTTTCATAAATTTGCAGCGTAATTTTTTTAAAACAAAGTAATGAATAAAATTATATCAAAAGAGTATTTTTCCGAGAATGTTGTCAAACTTGAAATTGACGCCCCTTTGATTGCAAAAGCGCGAAAGGCAGGACATTTTGTAATCGTTCGTGTGGGTGAAAAAGGTGAGCGAATTCCGCTCACAATTACCGATTCCGACATTGAACGTGGTACGATAACGCTTGTTATTCAGCGAGTTGGGGTGTCGTCTGCAAAACTCTGTGACCTGCAAATCGGAGATTTTATCACCGATGTTGTCGGTCCGCTTGGGCGTGCCACTCATATTGAACGTTTCGGTACGGTTATTTGTGCCTGTGGCGGCGTTGGTACCGCACCAATGTTACCTATTGCGATGGCTTTGAAAGAGGCTGGAAATAAAGTTATTACGGTTCTGGCGGCGCGTACAAAAAAATTGATTATTTTGGAAGACCAATTGCGCAAATATTCCGATGAAGTTGTAATAATGACCGATGATGGGTCGTATGGGAATAAAGGATTGGTAACCAATGGAATAGAGATGATTGTTGAGCGCGAAAAAGTTGATTTGTGCGTTACGATTGGTCCTGCGATAATGATGAAATTTGTAAGTATTCTTACAAAAAAATATGATATTCCAACTGTTGCGTCATTAAATACAATTATGGTTGACGGAACGGGAATGTGCGGCGCCTGCCGAGTAAGTATTGACGGAAAAGTGAAGTTTGTGTGTGTGGACGGACCTGAATTTGATGCACACAAAGTTGATTTTGACGAAATGCTGCTGCGTCTTAATGCATATAAAGATTTGGAACATATTGCTAATGAAGAATTTCAAAAAAATTATACAGAAAAAATTTTCTAATAATTAATTACACTCCGATTTTTCCTTTTATTATGCCATAAAAATATTTATAAAATACTGATAATTAGTATTTTATTTTTTAATATATAAAATAATTGTAAATAACATTAAATATGCTTGTAAAAACTTATGGTGCTGCTGTTCAGGGAATTAACGCAACGATGATAACTATGGAAGTTAGCGTAACAGCCGGAATGCGTTATATGCTTGTAGGATTGCCCGATAATGCGGTACGTGAGGGTTTTGAACGCATAAATTCTGCTTTACACTATCACGGAATTTGGCTTCCTAAAAAAACAATTATCATAAATATGTCGCCTGCCGACATCAAAAAAGAAGGGTCGTCTTATGATTTGCCTACTGCGGTTGGGATGCTTGCCGGATGTGAGTTGATTCCGTCGGATGATGTCGGCAAATATATGATAATGGGTGAATTATCACTCGACGGCGGCTTGCAGCCAATAAAAGGCGTGTTGCCGATTGCCATCAAAGCGCGGGAAGAAGGTTTTAAAGGTGTTATTGTTCCAAAAGAAAATGCCAGAGAGGCGGCTGTAGTCAATAACTTGGAAGTTTATGGCGCTGAAAATTTGATAGATGTCATTCATTTTTTTGAAGGGAAAAATACATTAGAGCAAACAGTTGTAAATACGCGTGAGGAATTTTTCCAAAATGTAAATCATTGGGAAATAGATTTTTCCGATGTAAAAGGGCAGGAAAATGTAAAACGTGCCCTTGAAGTTGCTGCTGCAGGCGGACACAATATAATTATGATTGGACCTCCGGGAGCAGGCAAATCAATGTTAGCAAAGCGCATTCCAACAATTTTACCACCACTGACTTTGTACGAGGCATTGGAAACTACTAAAATTCACTCTGTTGCAGGAAAAATTGACAGCGGCACTTCCCTGATTTCACAACGACCGTTTCGCAGCCCTCATCATACAATTTCTGATGTTGCGCTGGTTGGCGGCGGCACCTTTCCACAACCGGGTGAAATTTCACTTGCGCACAATGGTGTGCTTTTCCTCGACGAACTCCCCGAGTTTAAACGTACAGTGCTTGAAGTAATGCGGCAGCCGCTTGAAGACAGGAAAATAAGTGTTTCGCGTGCTAAATTTTCTATCGAATATCCTGCAAGTTTTATGCTGGTTGCCTCAATGAATCCCTGCCCTTGCGGCTACTATAATCATCCTGAAAAAGAATGTGTTTGCGGTCCCGGCGTTGTGCAAAAGTATTTGAGCCGTATTTCCGGTCCGCTTTTAGATAGAATTGATATTCATATTGAAATAATTCCCGTTCCTTTTGAGAAATTGTCGGAACTTCAAGAATCTGAGAGCAGCGAAAATGTGCGCAAGCGGGTAATCGCTGCACGAGAAATCCAGCAGGAGCGTTTTGCCGATGTTGAAGGTGTATATTGCAACGCTCAAATGAGTTCCAAGCAACTGCGCACTTATGCTGTACCCGACCAAGCAGGGTCGCAATTGCTGAAAAGTGCCATGCAACGACTTAACCTTTCTGCCCGTGCATACGATAGAATTCTAAAAGTGGCTCGTACTATTGCCGACCTTGATGCAGCGCAAAACATTGAACCACAACATCTTGCAGAAGCAATTAATTACAGAAATTTAGATAGAGAAGGCTGGGCAGGATAATTATGCAGTACAAATAATATTTCAGAACTTAAAAATTAATTCTGCATATAAAACTCTAAAATGTTTAATTTGCATTCTATAATTGTATTTTGCCTGCACTTCTTGGGCTTGGGCTTGTGATTGTGATTGCAAAAATTCAAAAACCGACAATTTGCCGCTACCATAACGCTCTTTTGCGTAACGGAATGATTCTTGTGCTGAAGTAACTGCTTGTAGTATCGTCCCCAAATACGTTGACTCTAATTTCGACATAAAATTAAACATTATAGAGTTAGAGAAGAAAGAATCTTGCCGAAAAAAGAACGGCGAAAATTTCTGTTTGATTTAACAGATAACATTCGCAAATCTATTGCACAAAATATTGGTGAATTTGAAGATACTTACTGCATTGATTCTAAGCCTGTTGAGGTATGCCGATTATCACGTGCCAAGCGCAGTCAAATCGGAA
>WQYU01000011.1 GCA_009781075.1 Paludibacter sp.
ACATTAATGTGTTCGGGTCTCTGTCGTCAATGTTACCCTTTGTTAGACAGAAAGATAGCAATTCGCCTTTGTCGTTGCAAATAAAATGAAAGAGTAACAGAATTGTAATGATTTCGCTTTGAGACATTTCGTAAGGTCGATTACGGTGGTATTTTCCGTCTGTTGTTGGTAATTTTGGCATTTTTGCTGTTTCGGCATCAAAATATTTATAGAAATCGTCAGCAATACAAAAAATTTCAGTAATTTTGTCAAGGGTTAGCATAGCTGAAAATATTGTTTAATTATTTGATTTTCAACTACAAAGGTAGTAAAATTATTTCAATTATGCAACCCCTTTTTTATAATTCTTATCCAAAACTCAGGTTAATATTTAAACTCTAAGTAATATGAAATCGGAAGAAATCAAGACGTTATTTGCACAATTCGAGCAAGCATCAGCCGAATTTGAAGGCATAGAGTGCTGGAGTGCAAGAGAATTACAAAATTTATTGGGGTATTCCAAATGGGAAAATTTCTCCAAAGTAATTGAAAAAGCCAAAGAATCCTGCCATAATGCAGGGGAGAAAGTTGCTTACCATTTTCCTGACGTCAGGAAAATGGTCGAGATAGGTTCTGGTGCTGAAAAAGAGATAAATGACATCCTTCTTACACGCTATGCCTGCTATTTGATTGCACAAAACGGCGACAGCAGAAAAGAACAAATCGCTTTTGCTCAGAACTATTTTGCTGTGCAAACCAGACGAGCAGAAATTATTGAGCAACGTATTTTGGATTATGAACGTGTAAAAGCCCGTGCCAAATTAGCAGAGACAGAGAAACATTTGTCAGGAATTTTGTACGAAAGACACGTAAACGATAAAGATTTCGCCATTATTCGTTCCAAAGGCGACCAAGCCCTGTTTATGCTGAGTACGTCAATGTTGAAGCGAAAATTGGGTGTTCCTGATAATCGTCCAGTTGCTGATTTTTTACCCACTATAAATATCAAGGCTAAAGATTTGGCGGCAGAAATGACATCGGTCAATGTACAGGCAAAAGATTTGCAGGGAGTAAAGCCTATAGAAACTGAACATGTTGATAACAATTCGGCGGTGAGAAAAATGTTGTTGGAACGAGGCATTGTTCCGGAACAATTACCGCCCGCCGATGACATCAAAAAAGTAGAACGTAAATTAAAAAGCGACGAAAAAAAGGCGTTAAAAACAAAGAATTAAAAATAACGAAATTATGCATAACCGTAAGTGAAACCTACAAAAAAAATTGTAAAAAAATGAAGGAATTAAAAACAATTCGCGGAGATAAATTTTTAGTTGATGATGAGGATTACGAAAAAGCAGCACAATACAGGTGGACATTAATTACTTGTAAAGGAAGGCGCAAAGTAGTTACGTATCATAAGTTCACAGATAACCCGGGCAAAAGTTTTATTACATACAAAAGTTTGATATTGGGTCTTGATTTAAAGTGGACAATGCATAAAAATGACAACCCTTTAGATTTGAGAAAAGAGAACATATTGGTATTTAAGACTCGGGGAGAATGTACCGGCGCTATAAATTCAAAATATAGAAAAGGTAAAGGGTTTAATCCTAATCTATCAAAGTCGATGCAGCGCGTAACCAGACATTCTAAAAAATCCAACTATTACGGTCTGCATTATGTGCCGAATACACTGCGTCCATGGGTTTCTACCATAACATACATGAAGAAACTTAAGTGTTTGGGGCGTTTTTCCCAAGATGAACACGCTGCAATGGCTTATGACCAAGCCGCATTGGAAATTTATGGTGCAGACGCAAAACGAAATTTTCCTGATTTAACGATGGAAGAACTTACCGAACGGTTGAATAAAATCAAATTGGACAACAAACTCCTTTCTCAAATAAATAAATCAAAAAAAACGCAAGGGAGAAAGTTGCCCAATGTAACAAAAACCTCCCAGTATATTGGCATTTTTTATATTAAGCGGAATGGAAAAAAGAATTGGGGAGCAAATATAGGTTATCATCGAAAACATTACTCCTTAGGCACTTTTTATACTGAAGAAGCCGCAGCATACGCCTATGATATAAAAGTCATTGAACTGTATGGGGCAGAGGCAAGAAGAAATTTTCCTGATTTAACATTGGAAGGACTGGTCGAAAAGTTGGCTAAAATCAAATCCTTGTATCCGGAAGACAAACATGGTACTTTTTCTGACGGAAGGACGGATAAAAAACTGAAAAGTTCCAAATACTTGGGCGTTTGTTTAGATAAAACTGTTGCTTCTCATGCTAGAAAATGGTTTGCTCACATCAGTTATAAGGGGAAAAAATATCGTTTAGGCTATTTTTATTTTGAGGAAGATGCAGCACGTGCATACGACAAAAAGGCAATTGAACTATATGGTGAAAATATAAAGAGAAATTTTCCCGATTCAACATTGGAAGAACTGACGGAAAGATTAGATTTAATTGCATTGGACGCTGACGATTTATCTGAAATCAGGTCAAATACTATGCAAGGCAGACCTGGAAATATAGAAAGCAAAACATCTCAATATGTTGGCGTTTGGTACAATAAAAATAGTACATCTGGCAGAGCATGGGTAGCGACAATATCGCGTCATGGCAATCGATACAATTTAGGCGTTTTTTATGCCGAAGAAGATGCCGCAAAAGCATACGATAAAAAAGCGATTGAACTATACGGGGAAAAAGCAAAACTAAACTTTCCGCAAGAAAATGAACTAAAAAACAAAACAATAGAATAAATATATGGACAAAAAGAATATTAATTTCCGCCTTCGCTTTATTCCCTTCTCCTGTGGAGATAGGCAAGGGGCGGTTCTTCCTCCGAATAGGCTGAAATCTACGATTTATTTTAAATTATAAAAAAATAATATAAAAAAAATTCAATAATTTTGCAGGAAATTTGATATTGTTAATTTAGTATATTTTTATATATAATTTGAGAAGATAAAGTGTTGATTTTCAAAGATATTTTTTTGTAAAATATACGCCAAATTAACAAAACCAAAAAACAATCTACGATTGATTTTAAAATATAAAAAAAATTAGATTTATAAATAACATGAAAGCATTAGTAAAAAAAATTGCACAAAAAGGCATCTGGCTCGAAGATGTTCCAACTCCGGAAATTGGGGTAAATGATGTTTTGATAAAAATTAAAAAAAATGCAATTTGCGGAACCGATTTGCATATTTACCAATGGAACGAATGGGCGCAACGCACAATAAAAGTGCCTATGACTATCGGACACGAATATGTCGGCGAGATTGTTGATATGGGTTCCGGTGTTGTAAATTTCAAAATCGGCGAGTGCGTAACAGGCGAAGGACATATCGCTTGCGGACATTGCCGTAATTGCCGGCGCGGGAAACTCCATGTTTGCGAAAATTCTATCGGCGTGGGCGTAAATCGCAATGGAGCAATGGCTGAATACCTTTCGTTGCCGCAGCAAAACGTTGTTCGCCTCGATGAGCGAATCACTGATGATATGGCGGCAATAATGGACCCTTTCGGAAATGCTGCGCATACTGCGCTTTCGTTTCCACTTTTGGGCGAGGATGTGCTTATTACAGGCGCAGGGCTGATTGGCTCAATGGCAACAGCAATTTGTCGTTTTGCAGGGGCGCGCTATATTGTTGTCAGCGATTTGAACGATTATCGACTCAAAATTGCAAAAGAAATGGGCGCAGACCTCACAATCAATCCTACACGAGGAGAAACAGTTGCCGATGCGATGAAAAAACTCAATATGCGCGGCTTTGATATTGGACTGGAAATGAGCGGTTCACCGCAGGCATTCAACGAAATGCTTGAAAATATGTACAACGGCTCAAAAATTGCACTTTTGGGACTTTTGCCGGAAGGAACAGGCATTAATTGGGACAAAGTGATTTTTAAAGCGCTCACACTCAAAGGAATTTACGGACGCCAAATGTGGGAGACCTGGTACCAAATGGAGCAAATGCTTATTAGGGGTATAAATCTCAAACCTATTCTCACTCATCGTTTTCCAATAGATGATTTTCAAAAAGGATTTGAAATTATGGAAAGCGGGCAGTGTGGTAAGGTTTTATTGGAATGGTAAAACAAGGGAGAGCATTTATTTGCTCTCCTTTTTCATTTTATCATCAAGAGATTGCCAGCCGCCGCCGTTGAAAACATTTTTAAATCCTAAACCTTCTAAAATTGCTTTTGCTTTTCCGCTGCGCACACCACTTCTACAGACAGTGATAATGCTTTGATAATCTCGCAATTGTTCATTTTGCACAGCAATTACATCAAGGGGAATATTGATTGACTTTTCAATATGTCCGGTTGCAAATTCCTCCGGAGTTCGTACATCAACAATGACCGTAGAATCGCTCAAGGCAATTTGTTCCAAAGGTTTGGTCTCTGTTTTTGTTTGAGTGCTGCACGCTGCAGAAATCATAATTGTAATCGTAAAAAAAATTATTTTATTCATTTTTAAAAATTTTTAAATTGTTGAAATTCAAACATTAACTTCTGAGTTTAATTAGTAATTCCTCAAAAACTTGTATCCACTCATTAGATTTCTGTGAGAAAGTAGAGCAAAAAACTCAAAATATTTGTCCTTGTAAATTAATGCTCTTTCTCCGAACTTACTGCCTATTATGTCTAACATATGAAAAGATGTTCGCTCATGCAACACGGGAAGCAATTCATTCCAAACTTTATCAATTTGTTCACTTTCAATGTATTGAATACAATTGAAAGCAACAAGTAATGCATCACTTTTTTCATTATTGAAGAAGGTTTTCCTTTGCGCCGGGTACATTCTGAAGCAAAAAACCAACTATTTGACAATTTTCTAACTCAACACAATCTCCGCAAGTGTTAAACCCTTTATTATAAACGCATTTGCGAATTTCGCAATCGCTGCAATGTTCAAATTTTACTCCATCTGTACGGCAACCCATACAATTTATGGTTTCTGCTGTGATATTTGGAGAATTGTACATTACACTCCACTTTTGGGCGGTTTTTTCTCTTAATTCATTGTCATTATTGACAGTAGCTATGCGGGCATCGCAATATTCGCAATCTATTCCGCAACATGCAATTAACTGTTTCATTTTCAATTTCTTTTTAATTTATTTATATTAATAATTACCATTTGTCCTAATTTGTATTCATACTGCAAAGTTAGCATTAAATTATCAGATTACACACGAACGCATAAAAATCACATGGGTATTGTATCCGATTCCTTGTAAAACATTGACCAATTGCCTTATCTTTGCCATTATCTGTTTCAGTGGACTTCCAAACTCGAAGTTTAATCATTTTTCATAGAGGTCAATTATTCTGACACAAAAGTAATCATTTTTTTTGATTATAGCTAAAGGCGGATATCTTTATGATAGCATTACAATTCCGTTTGCGAAGTGACCAATGTTACTTGCCTTCAATAAGGCATAAAGCACACAAACATTGTTGTGTTGAGTTAATGTTTTTCCTGAAAAAAAAAGAACCAAACTCGCAGGGAAAAATGGCATAATAAAAATGTATTAAGCAGAGCATAACAAATTTTCGGATGCAATCATAGTTGGTTGCCTGTTATTTTTTTGTGTTTTTTCCTTATCACAACAAAGTGGATAATGCTTACTTAGAATTTCCATTTGTTTTTGAAAATTGAAATTTATAGTAGAAAAGTATAAAATTTTTATTAAGTATTTATTTTTTCAATTTTAAAATAGTACTTTTGCAAATGAATTTTTTTTGAATATTTTATGAAGGATATGAAAAATACAAACACCGTCAAAACAGACGTTTTAATTATCGGCGGCGGACCGTCGGGGCTTGCTGCTGCAATCAGATTAGCAGATTTACTTAATACAAAAGGCTTGAAAAAAGATATTATGCTCGTTGACAAAGGTGAGTCAATCGGAAGTCACATTTTATCCGGTGCGATAGTTAAATCTCAGGTTTTCAGCGAATTACTTCCTGAAGTTAAATTTGAAGAAATTCCTTTCGACAACAAAGTTACCATTGATGCAATGTATATGCTCAATGAAAAAGGCGGTTTCAAAATGCCTTTCCACCCGCCTCATATGAGCAACAAAGGCAATTATACTGCCTCGCTGAGCGAAATTTGCAGATTTTTGGCAACAAAAGCAATAGAAAAAGGCGTGCAAATTTACAGCGGCTTTGCAATGAGCGAGATATTGTACGACGATAAAGGGCAGGTCTGCGGAGCAAAATGTATTGATACCGGCGTTGACCATCATGGTAATCGGCTCGAAAACTTTGTAGAAGGTACTTCTGTTGAGGCGACATTAACAATTTTCGCAGAAGGAACACGTGGCAGTTTGGCAAAAAAATTAATAGAAAAATTTGAATTGCAACACAATAAAAATCCTCAAATATATTCTCTCGGCTGCAAAGAAACATGGAGTGTACCCGAAGGAACAATTAAAGCGGGCGAGGTATATCATACAATGGGTTTCCCTGCTACGCAATGGAACGTGTTTGGAGGCGGTTTTATTTACGGATTGCAAGATAATAAAGTGGCTTTAGGGCTGGTGCTGGGGCTTGACGTTGCCGACCCAACTTTTGACACTTTCAAAGCATTTCAAATATGGAAAAATCATCCGTTTGTTGCAAAATTTATTAAAAATGGAAAAATAATTGAAGCAGGGTCAAAAACGCTGCCTGAAGGCGGCTATTATTCGCAACCAAAATTTTTTACCGACAATGCATTGATAGTTGGCGACTCTGCCGGTTTCCTTTCTATGCCGGCTTTGAAAGGAATTCATTTGGGAATTTATTCCGGAATGAAAGCAGCAGAAGCAGCAGCAGAAGCATTTGTACGTAATGATTTTTCTGCCAAAACGCTTGAGGTTTATGCCGATTTAGTTGAAAAAAGTGCCGTACATAAAGAGATGTATCCTGTACGCAATTTCCGTGCGGGTTTCCAAAAAGGGATGTTGGGTGGAATGTTTAACTTTGGCACTCAAATAATTACAGGCGGCGCAGGCTTCTTTGGAAAATTAAAAACAGAAGCCGACAACAAAGAAATTAAAACACTCGCAAATGCAAAACGACCTTTATTTAAGGAAAAGTATAAAGATTTCGCCTGCCCTTGTGATAAAGTTACTGATGTTTATTATGCTTCGGTAAATCATGACGAGGAGCAAGTATCTCATTTACAAATAAATAACCTTGATTCATACAACAAAATTAATATAGAAAAATACGATGCACCATGTCAATATTATTGTCCTGCAGAAGTTTATGAACTTCATACGGATAAAAGCGGACACAAAGAATTGCGTATTCATTCTGAAAATTGCCTGCACTGCAAAACCTGCGATATAAAGGAACCTGCTGATGGAATTACTTGGAATGTCCCAAACGGCGGAAACGGACCTAATTACAGGAATATGTAATCCGTTTTACAGGGCTATATATTAATTTTAGCAATACATTGTTTAGAGTAATAGTCAATCAAGAGTTAATTTACAATGCGCAAACTACATCTCTACAAAGGAGGGTAAGTCGCTTTTCTCAATTTTGAAAAATTTAAGTAGTGGCAGAATTCGGACATTTGTACTTGTGAGGAATTTTTAACCCTGCAGTTAATAGTAAATCCAAAATAAAATCCTGTAAACAGCGCTGAAAAATTGCTTAAAATTGTGCAAATGAGTTATTTTCAGTAGTTATTAATGCGGAGAATTGGTATGCAAAAAAATTATGCAAATTCATCATGACTTTTTGTCTGCCAATTTCTTCCTAAATTATTTCGCAGCATTTATAAATCAATATTTCGTAACATTGTACAGTATTTTTTCACCGCACAGGAAGAACACAGGCAGAGTACCGGAGCTGCGTAATCCATACTGTAATTGTAAGTATTTATGTTTTGTTAATAAAAGTTATTGTGAAATTTTTAAAAGTTTTACATACCTTGTATTATTAATGTGAGGTACCGCTTTCCATTATTTTCTTTGCCTGTTCTGTCTGTTCTGTCTGTTTGAACATTTATGAGGCATGCTGACCATTTAGTTTCTAAAATCGGTTGTTTATTTCTAGAACAACCGATTTTAATATTGAAATATCTACATTATATCTACATTATACCTCCATTTTTCATGTTCGGGCATAGTTTTTCCTTGCCCAGATAGCAAGCAAAGATGATTGGAATAGCTTTTATGAGAAAACCAGCACTTTAAATAAATCTTGAGAAACAAATGCTTTTGACAGAATGTGATGCTTTTCGCCGTTTTGAGCATTTGACTGGTAGTACCATCATGAAAAAACAGCTCGTTGTACATAAAATGTCGATAATAACCGTTAAACAGTGATAATTGCTGATCGCCATATCGGTAGCATCAATGTCGATAATCATGCGGCCTGATAAACTCGAAATATAACGGTTGATGCAGGCATAACACAAATCAAAATCATTAAATTAAACTTGCAAGTCGACTTATATATTTTCCTATTATATCAAATTCAATATTTACGCGTGTTCCTTTTTTTATTTGGCAAAAATTTGTATTTTCAAAAGTGTAAGGAATTATTGCCACTTCAAAAGTGTTTTCGTTTGGATTACAAACAGTTAAACTAACTCCATTAACCGTAACTGAACCTTTATCTACAGTGAAATATCCGCGTTTAGCCATCTCTTTGTCAAAATTATAAGCAAACGTAAAACGCCAGCTACCGTTTTCTTCTAAAATTTCCGTGCAAACAGCAGTAGTATCAACGTGTCCTTGCACAATATGCCCATCAAGGCGACCGTTAAGCAGCATACTGCGTTCTAAATTGACTAAACTTCCGATTTGTAAATTGCCGAGATTGGAACGTTCGAGAGTTTCATCAATCGCTGTAACTATGTAATTATCTGCAGTTTTTGCAACCACTGTCAAACAAACTCCATTGTGCGAAACACTCTGGTCAATTTTTAACTCATCAACAAAAGAACACTCCATTGTTAAATGAACATTACCTTTATCTGTGCAAATATCAACAACTTTTGCCGCCTCTTCTACTATTCCTGAAAACATATTAGTATAATATTTAAAATTTATTGATGCGCAAAATTAATGCTTTTTTTATAAAATATATTATTTTTGCTAAAATTATTTGAAAAGATTTTTAGTAAGAATTTGTAACATAAAGATAATTTTTTTTATTTTATATATAAAAAAAATATTAACTTTGCAAAAAATTATCTTTTCTTTTTTTTGAAAAAAATATTTATGGCTGAAAGCGGTGCAAATAAGAAGTCGAAAAATCGGAATTTCCTTAAGAAATTTTGGTTGGGGTTTACAGGTTTTTTGTTGATGATTGTCTTGATTTTCTTTATGATAGGCAAAGGTTGGCTCGGCTATGTCCCCGATATTGAAGAATTGCAAAATCCTAAAATTAGACTTGCTACCGAAATATATTCGTCTGATTTAGAGGTACTTGGACGATATTATTTTAAGGAAAATCGTGTCGGCATAAATTATTCTGAAATTTCTCCATATCTTGTTAAAGCATTGATAGCCACAGAAGATAAGCGTTATTACAATCATTCGGGGATTGATGGCATAGGGGTGATTCGTGCGTTGGCGTTTTTAGGTAGCAAAGGCGGAGGCAGTACTGTTACACAACAATTGGCAAAACAACTATATTCCGAAACATCGCGAAATATTTTTGAACGTGCGCTCAAAAAGCCCATAGAATGGGTAATCGCTGTGAAATTGGAACGCCTTTATTCAAAAGAAGAAATACTTACACTTTATCTGAATCAGGTTGATTTTCTTAATAATGCGGTTGGTATTAAGTCGGCTGCTCTGTCGTATTTCAATACCACTCCGGACAAATTAACAATAGAGCAGGCGGCGACCATTGTTGGAATGTGTAAAAATCCTGCGATTTATAATCCGCGTAAAAATCCTCAGGCAGCAACCAATCGGCGTAATACGGTACTCGAACAGATGCTCGCAGCAAAAGATATTACAAAAACAGAATGTGATTCTTTGAAAAAAATTCCTTTGCAAATAGATTTTCATCGTTTCGACCATAAAGACGGGCTTGCTGCATATTTCAGGGAATATTTAAGAAGAATTTTGACTGCTCAAAAGCCTCAAAAAACTGATTATGCCGACTGGCAACAAAATCAATATCAAAAAGATTTATTTGAATGGGAAAATAATCCGCTTTACGGATTTTGTGAAAAAACAAAAAAGTCAGACGGCTCAAAATATAATATTTATTCCGATGGATTGAAAATTTACACAACTATCGATTCGCGCATGCAGCGCTATGCCGAAGAAGCAGTTTTAGAGCAAATGACAACTCTTCAGGCACAATTTTTTAAAGAAAAAAAAGGTAAGAAAAAAGCCCCTTATGCAAATTCTACATCGGACGAAACCATCAACAACAATATTAACCGTTCAATGCGCTACAGCGAGCGTTATTTGAATATGAAAAAGGCAGGTGCCAGCGATGCCGAAATAAAAAAAGCATTTAATACAAAAATAGAAATGCAGATTTTTTCGTATAACGGCACTATCGACACGATTATGACGCCGCTGGATTCTATTCGTTATGCAAAATATTTTTTGCGTTGTGGAATGATGTCAATAGACCCTCAGAGCGGATATGTAAAAGCATACGTCGGGGGACCAAATTTTTCTCAATTTCAATACGATATGGTAACTCAGGGGCGGCGTCAAATTGGCTCTACTGTAAAGCCGTTTTTATATACTTTGGCAATGTCGGAAGGAATGGCTCCTTGCGAAGAGGTTATTCATCAGCCGATAACTGTAACTTTGCCTTCGGGACAGACATGGACCCCGCGCAACAGTACTACCGCTCGGCGCGGAGAACCGGTTACTTTGCGCTGGGGATTAGCAAATTCAAGCAACTGGGTATCTGCATATCTAATGAGTATGTTACCGCCTGCACAACTTGTGGATTTGATGCATTCCTTTGGAATTACAGGACAAATTCCTGCCGTGCCGTCATTGTGTCTTGGTCCGTGTGAAGTTTCGGTTGAAGAAATGGTTGATGCTTATACTGCATTCCCAAACTTTGGAATGCGCGTTTCTCCGATTTATGTTACAAGAATTGAAGATGCGAAAGGGAATATTATTGCCTCTTTTTCAACGGAAATGCACGAGGTTTTCAATGAAAAAACTGCATATAATATGATTTATATGTTAAGAGGAGTGGTAGACGGAGGTACAGGCAGTCGTGTGCGCCGAATGGGACTTTCGATGCCTGCAGGCGGAAAAACAGGAACAAGCAATGACAATGCCGACAGTTGGTTTATGGGTTTTACCCCTTCGCTTGTTACCGGCGTTTGGGTTGGAGGCGAAGACCGCGACATTCATTTCGACACAATGCTTTATGGACAGGGAGCAGCAAGTGCGTTGCCGATTTGGGCTTTTTATATGAAAAAAGTACTTGCAAATACAAATTTGCCATATTATACTTCCGACCAATTCAATATCCCGTCTTCGTATAATCCTAATGCCGACTGTTCCGTTGCAACAAGTTCCGATGGAGTGGAAGAATAGATTTTTATTTTTTATTAATAATAATAATGGTAAAGACTTTTCTTATTCAAAATATCCAACCGCAGGTACAGACATACCTTGCCTGCTTGTCGGCACGACCGGATGGCGAAGAAATTGAATACCGCACACCTTTTGAAACGTTATTTAACTCTCTGTCGTTGCCTTTTATGCAGAAAACTTCCATCATTCAGGAAGACCGCCGCAGCGGAATTGAAATTGATGGTATGCCTGATTTTTTCGTTTGGAACGATGCCGATACGACTTTCAAAAGTTTGATTGGATTTATTGAATGTAAAAAGCCTGCTTTTAATCTGGAAAAACTAATTGACAGTGAGCAAATTAAGAAATATTCAAAAACCTGCGAAAATATAATTATTACCAATTATCACCGCTTTATTCTTTTGCAAAAAGGCAAACAGATTCACGACCTTGAGTTGTCAAGCAATCCGATTGTAATTCAGCACTTTACCAATCTTTTGCAGGATTTTTACGGCTATATTTATCCATATATCTGCACAAAAAAAACGCTTGTTTCTTCGCTTGCGGCACAAAGTTTTTACTACTCGGTGGCGTTGCGGCAATACGTGGAAAACAAAGAAAATGAAACAGATGGTTTTTA
Source organism: Paludibacter sp. (assembly GCA_009781075.1). Classification (GTDB taxonomy): domain Bacteria; phylum Bacteroidota; class Bacteroidia; order Bacteroidales; family Paludibacteraceae; genus WRGS01. Next base: position 12,165 of record WQYU01000011.1, read on the forward strand.
CAGAAAATTCAATGCAACTTTCAACGAATATCAAACTTCTTTCAATTATTATTACGGTTTGGCTGATTTTTGCGATATTTATTCGCAATCCTTAGTCTATGGATTGTTGCTTGCACGACTTAACTCACAGAAAGATTTTGACGAAAAAGATTTGCGGTATATTGATGCTATTCCATTGGAATACAAATTGTTACGTGAATTTCTTTCACAAGCCTATGAAAGCGGATATTTGCCCACGTCCATAAAAATTGCATTGACAAACATTGGTAAAAATGTCAATTTAGTCAATACAGATGCAATTCAAACGGAATTTAACAAGGCAAACAACGGCAAGCAAAATATAGCAGTCTATCTTTACGAAGATTTTTTACAACAATACGACAATTTGCGAAACACCGAAAAGCGCAAATCAGGCGGCGTTTATTACACTCCGCAAGAGGCGACCGATTTTATCACCCGTAGCGTTGACGACATTATAAAAACTCAGTTCCATTTTCAAAAAGGTTATCTTTCAGAAAATATCAAAGTGCTTGATTTTGCGTGCGGTACGGGAACGTTTTTGCATTCGATTTTTGAAATTATGCTATCTGAAAAAACGGATGAATTGCAAAAATCACTCATAAAGCAAAAAATTGTCAATGATATTTATGGATTTGAATTGCTCTTTACCCCTTACATTATTGCTCATACTTTTCTTACGCTTTATTTGAAAGATAAGGGGATATTTCTTGAAAATAATCGATTGGGAATTTATCTTACGAATACCTTAGATATTGCTAAACACACTGTTACGGATTTTTTACCCACATTGAAAAATGAACACGAAAAAGCAACGCAGATTAAAGATCAGGAAAATATTTTGGCAATCGTTGGCAATCCGCCGTATTTTAATGGGAAAAGTTTTGCAAAAAAGGGCATAATAGACAAAGAACTGGAAAAATATAAAACAGGACTAAATGAAAGAAAAATTAATTTAGATGATGATTATATAAAATTCATTCGTTTTGCGGAGTGGAAAATAACGCAAAATAAAATGGGTATTGTTGGGATTATTACCAATAACAGTTACCTCGATGGCGTTACGCACCGCCAAATGCGGAAGCATTTATACGAGACTTTTGACGAAATTTATATTGTAAATTTGCATGGAAATACCCGAAAAAAAGAACAGGATAAAAATATTTTTGATATTATGGTCGGCGTTTCCATTGTATTTTTTGTAAAACACAAGAATCCTGCAAAAAAGAAAATCGTAAAGTATTTTTCCACTTTGGAAAATAATCTTATAAAACGACAGCAAAAACTTGATTTTCTTGCAAATAATAAATTATCCGATTTAAAATGGAAAAAACTGAAACCCGAACATACCGAATTTTTTTGGTTTACAGACAAAGATTTATCGCTCGGAAAAGAATACAACAAATTTTGGAAGATAACCGATATTTTTGCACATTATAATAGTGGAATAGAAACGAAAAAAGATGAATTTACAATTCAATATACAAAAAAGAAAATTGAAACGATTGTTGAAGATTTTGAAAAAATCCCTTTCTATGAAGTAAAAAGCAAATATAACTTAAAAGATGGACATTGGACAACCAAAAGTGCATATAAAAGTTTAAAAGAAGTATCTTTTGATAAAAAATTCATTAGGCAACTCCAATATAGACCTTTTGATAACAGGTGGTCTTATATTCACGAGATAGCGGGATTTTTAGCACGACCGCGTTACCAAACAAATAAATATTTTGAACATGCAAATATAGGTTTATGTTTTACGCGAAATTTAGATAAAGATTATTATTCCGACATATTAATATCCGATAAACCTATTGATGCTCATGTTACAAGCGGACAAAATTACATTGCTCCGCTATACATTTACAACGGTGGACACGGTTACGCAGAAATAGATTTTGACGGACATAAAAGATATGCAAATTTTACGCAAAATTTTATAAAAAAATATCTTGAAAAAATTAATTTTGAGCCAACTCCAGAAGAAATTTTAGCATATATTTATGCTGTTTTGCACTCAAAAATATATCGAGAAAAGTATTTGGAATTTCTGAAAACGGATTTTCCCGCAGTGCCATTGACAACGGATAAAGAAATTTTTTATAAATACGCAAAACTCGGGCAGAAACTTATTGATTTACATTTGCTTGAAAATCTGTCTGATGATGTGGAAATTAAGGTATCGAGTATACCTGAAAAAGATTTTGTTGTTGAAAAAATTATTCACGACAACAACAAACTGTTTTTACACACAAAACAAGACAAAACAGTTGTGTTTGAGGGTATTACTTCTGAAGTTTATAATTTTGAAATTGGTTCGTACAAGCCCATTGAAAAATGGCTGAAATACCGAATAAAAGATAAAATTGAACTGACTGTTCACGATTTGAAACACTTACAAAAAATGATAATTTCAATCAAAAATACAATTTTGCTAATGAACAAAATTGAAGGCTTAGGAGAAGAATATTTGAAATAAAAAAAATAATAATATATTAAAATAAAAATAATATGGCAACAATAAAACCTTTTAAAGGCATTCGACCGCCAAAAAATTTAGTCGAAAAAGTGGCTTCGCGCCCGTATGATGTGTTAAATTCCGATGAGGCACGAGCAGAGGCACAAGGTAATCCCTACTCGCTTTATCACATCATAAAACCTGAAATTGATTTCCCCGAAGGGACTGATGAACACGACGAAAAAGTTTATCAAAAAGCGGCTGAAAATTTTGCAAAGTTTCGCCAACAGGGTTGGCTTGTGCAGGATGAAGATGAAAAATTTTACGTTTATGCACAAACAATGAACGGCAAAACGCAATATGGATTAGTTGTATGCGCTTCCGTTGATGATTATATGAAAGGCAACATCAAAAAGCACGAACTTACGCGAAAAGACAAAGAAGAAGACCGCATGAAACATGTCCGTGTCAATAATGCCAATATTGAGCCGGTATTTTTCGCCTATCCGCACAACGTAGAATTGGATTCTATCGTTGCAGAAATTACATCGCAAACGCCTGAATATGATTTTGTTGCACCACTCGACGGCTTTGGACATAAGTTTTGGATTATTAACGACAAAGAGAAAATTGCTCGTATTGTCGAAATTTTTGCAGCAATACCATATTTGTATATTGCCGATGGACATCACAGAAGTGCGGCTGCGGCTTTGGTTGGAGACGAAAAACGCAGAAATAATCCCACACACCATGGAGACGAAGAATATAATTATTTTATGGCTGTTTGTTTCCCCGATAATCAACTCACAATTATTGATTATAACCGCCTTGTAAAGGATTTGAATGGACTTTCGGACGAAGAATTTTTGGAAAAACTGCGCAAAAATTTTGAGGTTGAGTTAAAAGGGAAAGAAATTTACAAACCGGAAAAACTGCACAATTTCGCAATGTACTTAAGCGGCAACTGGTATTGCCTTACTGCAAAACCTTTTACTTATAATGATGATGACCCGATTGGCGTGCTTGATGTTACAATTTCATCAAATTTAATTTTGAATGAAATTCTGGGAATAAAAGACCTTCGCACCGACAAACGTATAGATTTTGTAGGCGGAATTCGCGGACTTGAAGAGTTGAAAAAGAGAGTTGATTCCGGCGAAATGCGAGTTGCAATTGCGCTCTTTCCTGTTTCAATGAAACAATTGATTGATATTGCCGATACGGGCAATATTATGCCGCCAAAAACAACATGGTTTGAACCCAAATTGCGGTCAGGCTTGGTAATACATGAGTTAGTATAAAAACAAAATAATCAGGTTTAAGGATATTATTTTTTGATACAAAAGCCTTATTTTGGACATAAAGAGTGCTGAATATTTGAGAAAGGTATTAATATTATTTTAGGTCATAGGTGCAATTTCGGTTGACAATGTGCGAAAAAAATATATCAATGGAAAATAATATTAAATATTTTGAAAACCGAAAGGATTGGAGAAGTTGGTTGAATGGAACCTTTGATATTGCTAATGAAAATTTGGTTTGTATTTCCGAATAAATCTTCTGGCAAAAAAGCATTACATACAACGATGTTGTTGAAGAGGCGCTTTGTTTCAATTGGATTGATAGCACATTAAAAACATTTGATGAAAAACATAAAATTCAGCGTTTCATGCCCAGAAATCCAAAAAGCGCTTACTCACAAGCCAACAAAGAAAGAATTAAATGGTTATTGGAAAATAAAATGATACACCCTGAATTTGATGATAAAATAAAAAATGTTTTGTCTATTACTTTTATATTTCCAAATATGATATAATTGACAGGTTGAAAGCAGATAAAATGGCATGGGAAAACTATCAACAATTTTCCGACTCATATAAACGGATTTGCATTGCGTACAATTGACGCAGCAAGGATACGAGCTGAAGAATTTGAAAAGCGATTGAACAACTTCATCAATAGAACAAAAGGAAATAACTGGATTTGGTGGAATAGAAAAATACTATTAGACAAAAATAAGCTGTAACGTAGGCATAATACAACATTTTTTGGGAAATGACAAAATCTTTCGGAATATTTTAATATTCCGAAAGATTTTACAAATTTTAGCTAATTTTTGTTTTTATTGAATTTATTAAACAAAAATTTATTTCTCATTTATTCTAAATCGAATAGGAATTGTAAAATAAGAGCGAACAGCATTGCCCTTGCCATCGCGTCCCGGTACCCATTTCTGTTGTGCCATCAATTTAATTACACGTAATGCCTCTTTGTTGCAAGCATCATCAAAGCCACGTAGAAGAGTAATCCCGGAAACGCTACCATCTCTTTCCACAACAAACTGTATGTTTGCCGTTCCTTGAATTCCCAAGTCGCGAGGAATCGCAGGATAGCATAAATTTTTCCCTACAAAAGAGTAAAGTTCGCTTAATCCGCCTGGATATTCAGGTGCGTGGGCTGGGACAATTTCAATTTTGTCATCAACTTTTGTAACAGGACGTTCAAAAATAGGCGTTTCAACTATATCAGGATGTACAAATCCACCTTCCTCACCCACATTGTCAGATATTCCTACCGCTGTATTCGACCCTACAATGTCATCTTGGGTTCTCAGTATATTTTCATCTGTAATTTCGCCAGTGCTTACCATTACAGGAACAGTAAAGACGATTGTTGCAACTGTCGGGGATGGCGGCGGTGGCACATCAAGCTGGATATTGTTTCTCGGTTTTTCCGGCTTGTCTGGAATTTCTACGAGAACAATCGTTCCGTCTCCAGAATGCCATTGAGGAATAGTTGCTCTTACCTTGGCAATTGCAGCAGGCACAGCAACAGCCAATATTGCAAAAGCCGTTACGATAATCAACGCCAAAATATGGCGATTGGAGGACGTTCTACGCATTTGATATGCGCCATAATTTTTGTTTTTGTTGTCAAAAACATAATCGCACCATTGTTGCGAGGTTAATTTGATTTCTTTTGAAAGTAACATAATTGTAAAAATTATTTATTAAACAATATTTCTATTTATTTTACAATTATTAAACGTATTAATATCTATATTATTATATTTACAAATGTTAAAAATTAAAATTATTTTATAAATATATTATAAATGCCTAAAATTCAATTCAATAAATGATTTAAAAAATATAATCCTTTTTAAATCATTGACATAATTGTTAATACGATTTTTTCCTTTTGATTTTTGATATAATTTTTCGTTAATTATACAGAATTTATAATTAACATAAATTTTTTCTCTATTTTTGCAAAAAATAATTTGAAATTATGAAATTGAAAATTTTCGCAATAATTATTGTATTTCTTTGTATTCCAATCCTTTGTGTGGCACAAAGTAAAAATGATTCCATTATTAAAAAGTCGGTAACGGTAGAGCGTGATTTTGTTCCGGAAATTCAGCCGGCAGGCAAAATTGATTCCCCGCCGACAGTTGTGGAACCGCAAAAAGCAGTACTCGATGCGGTTTATTCCGATTTTACTTCACCGCTGTCGCTCGGTGGAAATATTCATCCGCTTTCGGCAGCGACTTTGCTTTATTCGTACCGCGTGAGCGACCGCCCGGGTTTTGCACGACTTGCGGTAGGTTATTATCCAAATTCGGTCGCCGATTTTGCATATCCACTCATCGACCGCTCAGATATGAGGTTAGATGCGGTGGTGAAGCAACGCGGTACATACAACGACAAATATTCGATGATTACAACTGCACAATTGAATTTTGATAAATATTATGATAATTTAACGCTTTTTGGCGGTTTTGATGCCGGTTATCAAGGAATTAAATATTATGGAATGAATTTTAATCGGGCAGCAGAAGAACTCTACTTTTCGCGCTTGATAAAAGATGATGAAAATGTAACTTACACTGCTTTAGATTTTCCTTCTAATAATGTGAAAATTAATGACTTAGACCAAGCAACTCAATTTGCACATTTTTTTAGAATAGGAGCAAATTTGGGGGTTCACTCGGCACAAAACGCTGAAAACTGGCGCTATCTTGCACGGCTAAAATATGGTCTGTTTCGCAATACAGCGGGAGTTACAGAACATTTTTTAAATACTTCAGGGCAGATAAGTTTCATTTTTAATGAAAACAGAATTGGAGTAGATGCCGAACTTTATAATGTTTTTTACAATTCCAATGAAAAAATTGATTTTTCAAAAAATTCTGCTGTACTTGCCTTGTCTCCATATTTTGAATTTAATCAATTAGAGGATTTTAACATTCGACTTGGTATTTTGGCTGTAATTCCTTTTGCCGGCGGAAGCGGCTTTAAAATTGCCCCTGATGTGCGTTTGGAATGGAATGCAATTCCTAAAAATTTAAAAATTTATGCGGGTTTGACAGGGAAATATAAAACAAATTCGATGAGTGATATTTTCTATGAAAATCCATATCTTGCCCCCGAAGTACGCGTCAAAGATACTTTTACCCCAATGGATTTTTATGCAGGACTGCTGGTAAAACCAATTTCAGGGCTTTTATTTGATGTTTTTGCCGACTACAGCATTATTAATAATGATTATTTTTTTGTAAATAAATCGTACTTGTATTCACAGGGAAATGTTTATCAGTTCACTGAATCAGACCGCACAATTTTTTCCAATCGATTTTGCGCTGTTTACGACCGCAGCAATTTACTAACTATTGGAGGAAGGGCATCTTACACATTAAAAGATATTTTTAACATTGATTTTTCAGGAAAACATTTTTCCGGTCCGCTAAAAAATGAACAATTCCCATGGCAACGACCGACTTGGGATTTTACGCTGAATGCTTCGTATAAAGTTGTAAAAGATGTAAATATTTCATTAACAGGCTATTATCAAAACGGAATAATGGCAAAACTCGGCTCTGTTGCCGTGCCGATGAAAAATCGCCTCGACCTGAATTTAGGAGTGGCATACACATATTCGCAATGGCTGACGCTGTTTTTGACGGGAAATAATTTATTAAACAGCAAATACGATATTTATTACGGATATCAAGTTCAGGGAATTAACGTAATGATTGGTACAGTGATGTCGTTTTAAAGAAAGAAATTAAATTATGAAAAACACTATGCAGTTTTCTTTATTAACCTGAGTTTTGGATAAGCGATAGCCAGTTAGGGCTTGCATATCAATAGAATACAATTCCAAACGACAAATCTTGTTCGTTAGGACATTCACAATGAAAGCCCTACAGGCTAAATATGGTCGGAAACATTATATTTTCTATTGATATTTATCGCCTACGGCGAATATAAAATTGAATATCAAGATGTTATAAAATTGCTTATCCAAAACTCAGCTTATTAAATAATTTACAAAAAATATTTACACAAATAAATGTCATAAAGTATTAATATTCAATAAAATACAAATACATTATGTGTAACTTTCAATTACGATTTATATAAAAAAATATTTTTCATTGGACGTATTAGGAAATATTGAAATTTAATGTAAATTTGCAGAAAAATAGTTTTGATTATGGAACGAGCATCCGGATATACATTAGAACGCACAAAGAAAGGCAAGCCGACTTTTGTGCGCATTGATTTGCGTAAAAATGCTTTTCTCATTCCCATTTTGGAAAATAATGGTTTTGAAATAGGAGAGCCAATAAAATGGACGGATAAAATGCTTAAAAGTTTTGAACAAGCAGAAAATGGGGAATGGGAAGTTGGCGATATAAATAATTTTTGGGGAAATGAAGGCGATAGAGAAAAAAACGGCTGAAAAGGACAGGCTTTTAATTTTAAAATCTTATCCCAAAATAATAAAAAGCAAAAATATTAAACATAAATCATTGTAAATGACATAAAAAACACAGTGCTAACGAGCACATTATAAGACATATTGGAAAAACATTTTTAGTTTATCTTTCTTACCAAGAAATGTGGCAATTTTAAAAGTATAGAGAAAGTAGTAAGTTAAAATGTCTATGCTGTGCGTGGACTTTTACTTAATATTCTGTTCTATACAGGTAGCCACAAAATAGACCTTTGGCAAGCGGGATACTTTAAAAAGTTTCACGTTTTTTTCGTTATAATTCAGGGATAATCAATATTTTATTAATTCATAAATTTTAAAAATTATGCAGAAATTTAATTTTAATTCAGCAGCGAATGCAAATTGCAGCGCAATGAAGGCAGAGACCATTCAAAAAAACGCGGTCAGTCCGAAAAACCTGAGGAGTAGGGGAAATTTTTTAATGTTCGGTAAAATGAAAAACATTTTGTTAATACTGTTAACCGTAGCAGGATTATTTACCACAACAAATTCCGTTTCGGCACAAACGAGAACAAAGATTGCAGACGGAGTTTATCTTGTCAGTTATGGGAACAATTTTGGCATTGAGGACGACAACGCTCAAAGGAGTTGGAATCTTGGTGTAACAGCAGAAAAGAAAAGCACCGGCGAAGTGGTATATACCATTGCCTGCAAATGTTACTCAAGAGTAGTATTGCAGGCGTCTCTTGAAACAGGTATTATTGCAATTCTTACAAGTTCGGGGGTCGGAGCGTTAGGTACAGGCATTGTCAGCGCTATTGCTGCCAAAGCATACGGCGATGTGTGTGATTATTATGCAAAGAAAAATGGATGGCAACAATAAAAGGAGGAAAATAAAATGAAGAAAGTTTTAGTTTTTGTGGTTAAAATTTCATGGCAAAGATAGTAAATAAATTTTATTCTAAAAAAAATATTTTCAAAAAAAGAATTAACCACGTTTTAAAAAATTGTAGATTTTCAAAATTTGATTTACCTTTGCAAAATCATTAAATTTTTGTAGGGATAATTGAGTTTGGAAATGGGTTACTCAGATTATTTAAGCAAAAGTAAACTACTTGCGAAAGTTGAATAAAAAAAATTAAGGAAATGAATATCAACGAAAAAATTTCTTCGGCTGTTGTTAGTGCAGTCAAAACGCTTTATAATCAAAATATTACAACTGATAAAGTTCAAATTCAGAAAACAAAACGCGATATTGAAGGCGACCTCACAGTGATGATTTTCCCTTTTGTTAAAATTTCTAAAAAATCACCCGAACAAACTTGTGAAGATATTGGAAATTTTTTAAAAGGAAATACCGATTTTATTGAGAATTTTAATATTGTTAATGTTTTTTTAAATCTTATTATTAAAAAATCATATTATATTGATTTACTTAATATTATAAATGCAGATACGGATTTTGGAACAGTAAAAGCAAATGAAAATTCTCCATTAATGATGATAGAATATTCTTCGCCAAATACAAATAAACCGCTGCATTTAGGACATATCCGCAATAATTTACTTGGCTATAGTATTGCCGAAATTCAAAAGGCAAACGGCTGGAAAGTGCTGAAAACCAATATAGTAAATGACAGGGGAATACATATTTGTAAGTCGATGCTCGCTTGGCAACTTTTTGGCAACGGCGAAACTCCGCAAAGTTCCGACGAAAAAGGCGACCATTTGGTAGGAAAATATTATGTGATTTTTGACCAAAAATATAAAGAACAAATTAATGATTTGATTTCCAAAGGATTAACAGAAGAAGAGGCAAAAAAAACGGCGCCGCTAATTTTGCAGGCGCAGGAAATGCTTGTGAAATGGGAAGATAATAATAAGGAAATCAGAGAGTTATGGCAAAAAATGAACTCTTGGGTCTATGAAGGTTTTGAGCAAACATACAAAAAACTCGGCGTAGATTTTGATAAAATTTATTACGAATCTGATACTTATCTTACCGGAAAACAAGAAGTTGAGCGTGGTTTAGAGCAGGAAATTTTTTATAAAAAAGACGATAATTCCATTTGGGCAGACCTCACTGCTGACGGACTTGACGAAAAACTGCTTTTGCGCTCCGATGGCACTTCGGTTTATATGACGCAGGACATCGGCACGGCGAAAATTCGCTATAACGATTTTCCAATAAAAAAAATGGTATATGTGGTTGGAAATGAGCAGAATTACCATTTTCAGGTTTTGGCTATTTTGCTTGATAAATTGGGTTTTGAATGGGGGAAGGACTTGGTGCATTTTTCATACGGAATGGTTGAATTGCCCGAAGGCAAAATGAAATCGCGCGAGGGGACAGTTGTCGATGCGGACGATTTGATTGACGAAATGATTGACACTGCACGTCAGACAGCGCTTGAACTTGGCAAAATTGACGGACTTTCCTCAACAGAAATCGACCGGATTGCACAAATGGTGGGCTTGAGTGCGCTCAAATATTTTATTCTAAAAGTTGACCCGCGTAAAAATATGACTTTTAACCCCAAAGAAAGCATAGATTTTAATGGAAATACGGGTCCGTTTATTCAATATACGCACGCAAGGATTAAGTCCGTTTTGCGTAAAGCAAAAGAGCAAAATATTGATTTCCAGAACAATATTAATCCTCTGCTTGAAATTAATGACAAAGAAAAATATCTGATTCAACTTGTTTGGGATTTCCCAAATATTGTAAAAGAAGCAGGTCAAACATTTTCACCGGCGCTCATTGCCAACTATATTTACGATTTGGCAAAAGAATTTAATCAATTTTATCACGATTTCAGTATTTTAAATGAGAAAGATGATTATTTAAAAACTTTTCGTCTTGTTTTATCTCAAAATGTTGCAAAAGTTATAAAACAAGGAATGGGATTATTAGGAATTGAAGTGCCTGAAAGGATGTAAGGACAGAGCAGTGTAACTCATCAAAGTAGATTCAAACGCCTGCTCCATAAATTTTATAAAACTGCTGTAATCTGTCTCGTCCTAAAAAAGTTGACACTTTTTTTGTTAATATGTGGCACATATTTTGATAGTATTTGCACTTAGAAAAAAATTGTGTAATTTTGCACTTTTTAATTTCAGTACTAATTTAATAAAATTTAAATTTTAAAAAATGGCTTACGTAATTACAGAAGAATGTATTGCCTGTGGTTCTTGCATAAGCGAGTGTCCGGTAGAGGCGATTTCAGAAGGTGACATTTACGTTATTGACCCCGATTTGTGTACAGATTGTGGTTCTTGTGCTGATGTTTGTCCTTCCGAAGCAATACACCCAGATAAATGAAAGGTGGATTGCACATAAAAGAGATTATATGTAGAAAGTATAATCATAAAACGCAGAATTTGCTTTTATAAGTAAGTTCTGTTTTTTTATTTACAAATGTTTTTCCCAAAAACAATTATTGGCTATTTTTTTGCATTATTTTTTCACATGCAAATCCATTTGTGGAAATTACCTTCAGGGCTTGCGCAATTTTTTTTACCGATTTGTTCAAACAAGCTCATACTCCAACAGTTTGGGAGGTATTAACGATACGAAAACCTACGGTTCGAACTACAAAATGCTTTTTAGCCTTTCAATGCAATACAAATTCAATCAGGGAGACGAAGGTACAAATGACTTGCACAAATAAATATTTCATTTCAAAATGACTTTTTTATACTTTCTATGATTAATGCTTAATAGTAATAATAATTATGGCCAACTTCTTATTCAAAATTGTTGATTATCATCAGTATGTGCGATTGCCGTTGAATATGTTTTATATCCGCCGGAAAGGTTTTTTACGTTTTTAAAACCGTGAGCCGTCAAAATTTTTAGCGCCAAATAACCTCTTAATCCAACGGCACAATAAACAAAAATTTCCTTATCTTTTGGGATTTCATTTATGCGGCTGCGTAGTTGGTCAAGGGGAATATTTACCGAGTTATTGATTGCCCCAAAGTCATTCTCTTCTTTGGTACGAACATCAAGTAAAAATATTTTTTCTTTTTCTGCCGAAAGAATTTGCCGCCAAGTAACTATTGGCATTGCCCCGCTGATAATATTACTTGCAGTATAACCTGCAATAGCAACAGGGTCTTTGGCTGACGAAAATGGCGGTGCGTATGCATGTTCAAGTTTTATCAAGTCATAAACAGTTCCACCATTTTTTATTAACAGCGCAATTTGGTCAATACGCTTATCCACACCTTCGTAACCAACACATTGTCCGCCAAAAAGTTTCCCGCTTTCAGGGTCGAAAGTGAGTTTTATTGTTAATGGTTGAGCATTAGGATAATATCCTGCATGTGATGAAGAATGAGTCGTTGAACTGAAAAATTCAATTCCTGCCTGTTCCAATTGCTTTGCAGCAAGCCCTGTGGTGGCAACTGTCATATCAAAAACTTTTGCAATGGCAGTACCTATCGCACCTTCATATTTTATTTTATTGCCAAAAACCATATTATCAGCCACAATTCGTCCTTGACGGTTGGCAGGATTTGCCAAATAATTAAGCCATGACTTGCCTGTGAGCGGATGAGGAAATTCTATCGCATCACCAACGGCATAGACATCTTTTGCAGAAGTTTCCATATATTCATTTACCCAAATTCCGCCTCTTTCGCCCGTTTGCAAGCCCGCTGCCTTTGCCAAAGCAGTATCAGGTCGAACTCCAATTGAAAGAATAACCATATCGGTAGCAATACTTTCACCTGAGGAGAAAAATACCACAATCCTATTATCTTGTTTTTCAAACCTTTCAACAGTATGCTCAAGATAAAGTTTAATTCCCTTTTGTATAAGATGTTGATGTAGATGAGATGCAATGGAAAAATCAACCGGAGCCATCACCTGATTTATCATCTCAACGATAGAAATTTCAGCCCCTGCATTATGAAGATTTTCAGCCATTTCCAATCCGATAAACCCTGCACCAACAACCACCGCACTTTCAACTGAATGAGATGCTATATAATTTTTGATATTATCAGTATTTTCAACATTTCTCAACACAAAAATTCCTTCCGAATCAATACCTTTTAGCGGCGGTCGCACAGGCAAAGCCCCCGGCGAGATTAAAAGTTTATCATAATTTTCTGTATAAACCGAGCCATCTACACAGCGCACCTGAACCGTTTTTGCACTGGTGTCAATGGAAATTGCCTCATTTTCGACTCGCACACTGACGTTATAACGCTTTCCAAACGATTTAGGAGTTTGCAGAAAAAGGTCATCACGCTCGGTAATAATTCCGCCAATGTAATAAGGCAATCCGCAATTTGCATAAGAAATATATCTACTTTTTTCAAGCAAAATAATTTCTGCAAATTCGTCAGCACGGCGAATTCTTGCCGCCGCTGTGGCGCCTCCTGCCACTCCTCCAATAATCACATGTTTCATTTTTTATTATAATTATTTATTATTAAAAAATATATTAAAGATTAACCATAGATTTTTTCCATCTGAAATATCCGAAAATTCCCATAATTGCATAAACTGCAAATAAACAAGAAGTTATGTAAAGTCCCTGATAGATATACAACCACACAGCAAAAGAATCGGCAACGATAAAAATCAGCCAGTTTTCGAGCAGTTTGCCGGCAAGCATAAAAGTAGCCACAACACACAAAGCAGTTGCAAACGAATCTCCAAAAGGAATATTTGAGTTTGTAAAATATTTTAACACAAAAAAATATGCAAAAAATATTAATATAGCCATAGTTGCATAAACAATCCATTGCTTCGGTTTAGTTTTTTGTATAATTAATTGATTATCAGCATTTTCATTTTTACCAAATTTCCAGTTCCAAAATCCGTAAATGCTAATAAGAGCGTAATAAAGTTGCAAAGTCAAAGCGGCGTAAACTTTCGACTGAAAAAAAACCACAGCATAGCAAACAGCCGAAAGGAAACCAAAAATCCACAATGCAATTTTTTCATTTACAGAAAGATAGATATAAATCAAACTCAAAATTGTACCTGCAATTTCAAGCGGATTTTCTGAAAAATATGTTAAAATTGCCTGCATTTTTTATTGAATAATTTTATTTTTTAAAAATTGCCCCGTGTAACTTTTTTCACATTCAATAATTTTTTCGGGATTACCTTCAAAGACAATTTCACCTCCAAATTCACCTCCTTCGGGACCTAAATCAATTATGTGGTCTGCACATTTAATAATTTCGGGATTATGTTCGATGATAATAACCGTATGTCCTTTGGAAATCAGAGCATTAAGTGCTATAAGCAAAGTTTTAATGTCGTGGAAATGCAGCCCTGTTGTTGGCTCGTCGAAAATGAAAATCGTCGGTTCGGGCTTTTCGTTAGCCAAAAAAGAAGCAAGTTTAATGCGCTGACTTTCGCCGCCCGAAAGCGTAGAAGACGATTGACCGAGTTTTAAATAACCAACACCAACGTCCTGCAAAGGTTGAAGCCGCCGAACGATGCGTTTCTCAACCGTTCCGTTTGAATTAGAAAAAAAATCAATTGCCTGATTGACATTCATTTCCAATATATTAAAAATATTTACACCCTTATATTGAACTTCTAAAATTTCAGGCTTAAAACGTTGCCCTTTACAACTTTCGCATTCAAGTGTCAGGTCAGCCATAAACTGCATTTCAACAGTAACCGTACCCTCTCCCAAACATTCCTCGCAACGCCCTCCGGGGATATTAAATGAAAAAAAAGACGCGGGAAAATTCATCTGTCGGGCAAGTTGCTGTTCGGAAAAAAGACGCCGAATTTCATCATAGGCTTTTATATAAGTTACTGGATTTGAGCGTGTTGAGCGCCCAATTGGATTCTGGTCAATAAATTCAATATCTTTTGCGAGCATCATACTCCCTCTCAAAATGTCGAATTTTCCTGTTTGTTCGGCAGCCCCGCCGTAATATTTTTTCAGCGCAGGATACAAAATTTTACCGACAAGCGACGACTTCCCCGAACCGCTCACACCCGTTACTACTGTCATTACATTTAACGGAAACCGCACATTCAAATTTTTTAAATTATTTTCGCGTGCACCAACAATCTCAATATAATTATTCCATTGGCGGCGTTGAGGAACGGGGATTTTTTCTTCCCCAAGTAGATATTTTAATGTGTATGAATTTGTTGTATTCAATATTAATAATTTATTTTAAATCGGAGTAATACTCTCATTTTCATACTTATATCGTTCGCCTGTTTCCGGACAAACGCCAATTCCGTCTTGGTCAAAATGCAATTTATAACCGTTTTTGCTTACCCAGCCAATTTGTCGTGCAGGATTTCCAACAACCAAAGCGTATGGCTTAACCGACTTTGTAACCACGCTTCCCGCGCCGATAAGCGCATATTCGCCGATTTCGTTTCCACATATAATCGTTGCATTTGCTCCAACAGATGCACCCCTGCGCAAAATTGTCGGCTGATATTCGTTTTTGCGATTAACATGGCTGCGCGGATTTATCACATTTGTAAAAACCATCGACGGACCGAGAAAAACATCATCCTCGCAAACCACACCGGTATAAACCGACACATTATTTTGAATTTTAACATTGCGTCCCAAAACTACTTGTGGCGAAATAACAACATTTTGACCGATATTACAATCCTCGCCAATCACGCAATTCGGCATAATATGCGAAAAATGCCAAATTTTTGTGCCATTGCCAATTATAGCACCATTATCAATTACGGCAGTTTCATGTGAAAAAAAATCGTTCATATTTTTATAAAAAAATTACTCTGCAAAATTAGCGCAATTTTTTCAATATAAGTGCCAAGCATTAATATTTTTCTATAAAAAATAATTGAGAAGATCTCTGAGTAGCAAGTATTTTATTTATAATACTTTAATCATTTTAAAAAAAAATCATCCGAAAAAAAAATTGTAAGATACTAAAAATCAATAAGAAGAATTTGTGATTTTTTTATAACTTTGTACCGTTTTTTTAGTTTTTTTTAAATAATTTATGAGAAAAAATATTGTAGCAGGGAATTGGAAAATGAATACCACCATGCAAGAAGGCGTTGCTTTGGCTGACCAAATAAAAAACTTACTTATCAAAAGCCCAAATTGCGAGGTTGTTTTGTGCGTACCTTTTACACATTTGACAAGTATTGCTCAAACGGTCAATGGCAGTATAATTGCAATTGGAGCAGAAAATTGTTCCGACAAAGAATCGGGAGCATACACAGGCGAAATTTCGGCAGCAATGGTGCGTTCCACAGGTGCAAAATATGTGATAATTGGGCATTCCGAGCGGCGTACATATTATGGTGAAACTGCTGAAATTCTGAAAGAAAAAGTCCTTTTGGCATTGAAAAATGATTTGATACCTGTCTTTTGTATTGGCGAGGTCAAAGAGGAACGTCAGGCGGACAAACAAAATGATATTGTGAAAGCCCAACTTGAAAAATCGGTTTTCAACCTTTCGGTAGATGATTTTAGCAAAATTGTGTTTGCATACGAGCCGGTTTGGGCTATCGGAACGGGCTTGACTGCCACCCCAGAGCAGGCGCAACAGATGCATGCCTGCATACGGCAACTAATTGCCGAAAAATACGGCAATACGATTGCTCAAAATACATCTATTCTTTACGGCGGAAGTTGTAATGCGCAAAATGCTGCTACGCTTTTTGCAAATCATGATGTTGATGGCGGACTTATTGGCAGTGCGTCTCTGAAAGCCACTGATTTTAAGGCAATTATTGATGCAATATAAAATATGTTATTAAAAATTTACGAGAAAAATACGAATCCTGCACATATTCGTACGGTGGCTGATACCCTGCGCAGCGGTGGTGTGATTATTTTCCCAACCGACACTGTATATGCCTTTGGATGTGATTTATTTAATAAAAATGGCATAGAACAGATTGCAAAAATCAAAAATAAGGATTTGGCAAAAACGAATATGAGTTTTGTATGTTCTCAAATAAGTCAAATCAGCGAGTATGCCAAAATGTCGGATGTGGCTTATAAACTGATTAAAAGGAACTTACCCGGAGCTTTTACTTTTATTTTAAATGGCAATAATAATTTGCCCAAACTTTTTAAAAATCGTAAAACCGTAGGTGTCCGAATGCCTGATAACCCGATTGCCCTTGCCATTATCAACGAACTTGGGAACCCGCTGATGACAAGTTCGATATTTTATAACGACCAAACTACCGAATATATTACTGATCCCGAATTGATTGAGGAAAAATACGGCACACTTGTAGATTTGATTGTAGATGGCGGTGAAGGAGGACTAATTCCATCAACGATAGTCGATTGTACAACTGATGAAACATTTATTATCCGTCAGGGAGCAGGGGAACTTGTGTAATTGTAATGCTTTCTCAATAAATCCTTAAAGTTTTTAAAAACCACAAGCGCAAAGTTTCTGTGCTCCACGCTTGAGTTGAGTGTCCCGCATTATTCATGTACTTCTCTTTTTTCATTGAAAATCAATCAATATGCTTGTTTTTATGACACCCAAAAATTGAGTATTGGGTTTTCCTATAACTATCACAAAACATGTGAGTTATAAAGTTTTGATGAATAATGCGGGTTATACAAAACAAAAATAAGCAGTTATGTTTTAAGATAAAAAAAGTGGTGCGGAAATCCGCACCACTCTACTAAAAAATACTTACAAAAAGGTTATTTCTTTATCAATTTCACAGTCGATTTTGAGGTCTGACTCTGCAAATCAAGGAAGTAAACCCCCGCAGATACATTACTAATATCAACCGTTTGATAAGCATCTTGAACCGGTAATTCTAATACTGTTTTGCCAGAAACATCATATATCTTAGCCTTGGAACCTGCTGCATTTGTAATTACAAATGTGCTGGATACAGGATTCGGATATACTGAAATATTACCGGTAGTATTATTATTCAATCCGGTTGTAACAGTTACTGATATATCGTCAAGCGTAATGATATACACATCATGACTGTTATTATGAACAAAAGCAATATATATTGTTTGACCTGCATAAGCGCTCAAATCAATAGATACTTCTTTCCAAACATTACTTGTTAATGTTTCTTGATACAGCAAGTCTGTAAAATCAGCAGTATTGGTTCCTGTTGTAGAAACTCTTACTTCGTAATGGTCATAAAAATAAATTGCATCAATAGCGCCAATCCAATATTTTAATTCTACAATACTTGAAGGAGGTAATTGCAATGGAGGTGTAATTAACCAGTTATTTGGTGATAATGCTCCAACTGTATTGTAGTACGAAGCCGAACCCGCAGCAGTTGTACTATTGTGCCCTGCTACTGGCATAACGGTTCCATCTTGAGCATAAAGCCAATTTTGCCAGTTCCATCCGTCTCCGTCTGCATCTATTATTGACCAGCAAGCAGGTGGGAAAGTTGCTCCCTCAAAGTCTTCTGTCCATGGGAAAGAAGTAACACCATCACAAGTAACGTTGGTAACTGTTTTGGTTATACTGTTATTGGCAGTATTTTCGTCTCCTGCCAAAACAACTTCAACGGTAATGGTGTGGTTACCTACTACGCTCAAATCGGCTGTAGCAGTAAATGTATAATTTGTTGTAGCACCCGGTGCGAGATTGCATGCAAAATTTTCTGTTATAGGAGTACCTGCATCTACAGTTAATTTCATTTGTACAGAAGGAATAGGATTTCCTCCGGCATTTTTAATGGTTGCCGTGACAGGTTCTGTTGCGGTCAAATTCACTCCGCTTACAGGAGCTGTGATAGCCGTGATTGCAGCATCGTTTCCTAAAATAGCATCTACATTGATATCATCAATACCAAACGACCAATAAGATGTACCAATATAATTCCATCTTAAAACAATGTAAGTTGCATCCGACAAATCTACTCCTGCATCTGCAAGATTATATTCTGCCTGAGTTACTGTAGTGGTAGCAGGTACAGTAAACAACGGAACATAAGAAGAAACATTACTTTGACTTCCTGTGATATAACCAATGGTAAAGGTTCCGTATGAAGTAGATTCATACTTGTACCAGAAGGAAATAGAAAGTTGTTCAAGTGATTTATCAAACGGAGGTAATACCACATAACTGTTTTCACCTGCATAATTTGGACCTCCCGTAAACATTAAGGAGTTCGGACTGCTATGGTAAAAATTATATGTACCACTGCCTACAATATGCGGAACGTAAGTTGTAACATCGCCGGTTGAGTACCAGCAAGGAGGAACAATGCCCACTGTATTGTATGTTGTACCTGTATATCCATCAAAATTTTCTGTGAATGGATAGTCTGAAATTACATTACATATTGTATTGGTAATTGTAACGGTCATTGCATCGTTAGCCGGATTTCCGTCTCCTGCCAAAATTGCTCTTACTTTAACCGTATGGCTGCCTGGTGCACTCAAATCAGCAGTATTGGTTAAGGTGTAATTTAAAGAAGCCCCTGACGCAATAGAGGTCGAGAATGGTTCGGTTACCGGAGTTCCACCGTCAACTGTCAATTCCAGAGTCATAGAAGTAATGGCATTTTCACCATTATTTCTAATTGTTGCAATAACAGGTTCGGTAGCAGATAAATTGAGTCCACTTACAGGAGCCGTGATAGCAGTAATGGCAGCATCATTTGCCTGCTGCGTGCCAACTATCATACGAATGGCTAATGCACCAAATCCGGGTATAGGAACTAAATCGGTACCTATTAACTGATAGAACAACTGGGTTGGATTTGAATCGTACATTATACTTAGGTAGGTTGTAGTTAACTGATTTACAATTAATGCGTATTTACCCGGAGTCAGCGCTGTTGCGGGAACATCAAAGGTAAAGAAACCGAGTCCGGTACGAGTTGCCGACTGGGTAAATAATGGCGTAGAATTAATCGTCAAATCTCCTGTCATTGCATACAACGAAATGCTAAAATTCAAAACTGACGGGTCGTAACCAAAACCTAAGGTTACCTGTAAAATACTCGTTGGCGATGTAATATCAAAGATATTACCAAAACTTACCGGTGCACCTGCTCCTATTCCATCATCTGTGCTTGATGCATCATCAACTGCATAAGTATCGGCTGTACCTGTGAAACTCATAGTAGAAGATGCTGTGGCTCCTTGTGTAGAAGTAACATTTGAAGCAACTGTATTATTTCCCATAGCAGGATTAGCAGTTGCAGGCGTAACTGTCAAATTTGTGGAAGCACCTGAAGCAAGCGAAGCAACAGACGCATTTCCAACGGAAGTTCCGTTTAATGTTGTTGTCATCGTTACATTAGTTTGAGTTGCAGTTCCACCATTTTCCACTTTTGCTGTAACCGGAGGTAAAATTTGAGTTACCGGTATCTGCGTGTAATATGCACCTGCAGACATTTCCAACAAGTTAGCAGAAGCCTCTTTTACCAAAATATCATCAACGGCAATGGCATCACCATCGTATGCCGCAGTAAATGCATGGAATCCCAGATAAAAATTACCTGTTGTCGAAGGCGTGAAAAAATAAGATACCTGAATCCAATCTTCAACAAATCCATTAAGAATTTTGTAAACTTCTGTACCTGCAGCCATAGCCGATGCTGATGCAGTTTGTGCTATTTTCACCTCAAAATTGTCTCCATCACCTTCCATATAACCGTACCTTGTCCAAAAAGTTATGCGATAGGTTACCCCTGAGGTAAGAGATATAGCGGGACTAAAAATCCATGCATCGCGGTCATTTTCATAATCCCATAAGTTAACTACGAATTGATATC
>WQYU01000012.1 GCA_009781075.1 Paludibacter sp.
AAGATTAACTGATGCTCCTGCCGCACCTGTCGCTGCCAGATATATGGTATTTCCATAAATATTATCATAGGCTACAGCGTGGTTATCGTTTGCAGTAGATTGAACGCCAAGGAAATAGAGTCCCGGTTCTAATTCTGTCGGAGGCACGTCAATTGTTAACCAGCCGCCCCCTGCAGGACGGGCTACTGTCACCGGAGTCAATACATTTGTTAAAACTACAGAATATACACCTGTAGCCACTGTATAAGTCGCTCTATATAATACAAGATTATGACTTGTTGCAGTTGCTCCTATTCCATAACCAATTTGAACCTGTTTGAGTATTACGGGAGCAGATATTGTAAATAAATTACCTACTTTATAGCCGAGACCACTGGGAGTACTGCCGCCATATCCTACGCCAGTTGTAGTAATGGTGCTTGGAATATGATCCAAAGCATAAATATTTTGTGTTATATCAAAATTGCGAGTTACAGTGTTGTCGCCTGGATTTGCATCTGTTTCCGTCTGTGTTACCGTATATACAACATCATTTGTTCCCAATGTTGTTGGGAAAACAGCGCTTGTCGGCGGGGTAACTGTCATTGCCGTTGACATTGCATTCGCAGCAAGTGTTGCTATTGGAGTAGATGTTCCCAAATCTGCACCATTATACGTAGCCGAAAGAGTAATATTGTGTTGTGTCGCTGTGCCTACATTAGTTGCAGTAGCAGTAAGTGTTGTTGGGAAAGGTAAAGTTGCTGCTATTGATTGTGGTATCTGAGCATAAGGGAATCCTGTTGTCGGCGTAATTGCAATATCATTTGCCTGAAGGTCAACTACCAAATGAAGGAAAGCCGAACCGGTCCCATACGACAAAGCAGTACCTGTACTGTTAGTAGAAGCAAGTTTATTTCTACCTTGGGTTCCTGCATCTGATAGTATGTTATTGTTTGTTCCATTAACGGAAATAGATATAAAATAACTGCCTGCCTCCACAGTTAGTGGATCTGTAAGAGTAACATTTGTCCACACAGACGTAGTCCCGCTTACTCCGGTAAAAGTTTGAGAGGTTATATTCGTTGCACTTGCGGTATTTGGGCCTGTAAGCGCTTGTATTCTTAAAGTATAGCCATTTGCAGTGGTATTGTGCGGTATAGTAGCAGTACCATAGAGATATACCTGTACTTGATTTATAGTGGTCTGTTGAGTAAATGTGTAAACAGTTCCATATCTATAATTGGCTGTTCCGCTACTATAAGTAGCCATGTTACCGTCATCAGTTGCAAAAAGATGCGGAGTTCCTGTAAATGTGGTTGTAAATGAATTATCACTTGGATCATCATCGCTTTGGTCTTGGCTTACAGTATAAGTTATTGTATTATTTCCAACTATAACAGGATCATTAGTAGTAGTGGTAACGGTTAAAGTTGCCGTTTGCCCCGGATCTAATGAAGCCACAGGAGCAGACGTTCCAATTACTGTTCCATTATGTTGAACGGTAACTACTACATTAGTTTGAGCCGCTGTTCCCAAGTTTTGTACATTAGCGCTAAATGTTGGCAATACGCTTTGGGTTGCCGGAACTTGCGAGAAAGGATACGCAGAAGCGGTAATTGCCAAATCATTTTGTTTTAATGTGAGTTCTTGAACGTTTACGTCGTCAACTCTAATATTGCCGCCTGTATAATTGCCGGGAGTTGCTAAAAAAGCGTTTGCATTTCCAGCCAGAAAGAGCAGGTAATAATCGCTTCCTGTTTCATCAGGAGTAAAATTTATAACAAAGCGCGTCCATATCTGCTGTGGTATAGGTGTTTGACCGCTAAACGGTCCTGCATCCATTACAGTTGCTATTATCGGATCAGTCGCAGGGTTACTACCTTTCAAAAGATATACTTCCAGATCATCCAAAGTAGTTGTACCTGTAGCTGTACCCCAATACATCCACAGTGAAATTTGATAGTTTTTACCTGCTGTAAGTGTTAATTTAGGCGAGTAAAGTTCTCCCCAATTAGCAGCAGGAGGTGCCGCATTCAGATTAATCAGCGCAGCCCTACTTCCTAAATGAACATTTGTGCCTGTAGTCATCCATGCGCCAAGAGAACCTGAAGTTATAGTACCGGTATAACTATTGGTCATAATCCAACCTGCAGGAATAGCAACGCCTGTTGTTCCTTCAAATCCTTCCGAAAGAGGTACAGACCCTATTTCCGGAGCCCTCAAAGGGGGTTGTTCTGGACCCGGCGACATGCTAACAATTCCGTCCCCGTTAAAATCAGCAGCAGACAAAGCATTAACAGCCTGTCCCTGTTCCAAAGACAATGTTCTTCCGGTAGGAAATACATTTCTTCTCATGTTTTGCGCACTTGCGGCGGAAAAAATCAACGCCAGCGCCATAAATAAAAAGTATCTTTTTTTCATATTAAAAAATTTTTGTAATTTATTAAAATCATATATTAAAATTATTACACCCTACTCTCACATTCACAAATAGCATTAAAAGAGATTGTGTGAGTAGATAATTGTAAAAATTGTGCAAAATTACTATCTTTTTTTGAAATATCAACTTTTTTGTCACAAAAAATAATTTTTTTGTGTGATTTTTTAATAAAGAAAGTTGAAATAACACATAAATTATCTCAACAAGAGAAAAAAAGTGACAAATGGCAGGTTGTGGTTTAGTTTTTTTCAATTTTTTTTTATCTTTGCAAAAATAATTTTTTATCATTTGAAAAATCCACGCAACATATTATTCTATATCCTGCTTTTTTGTGGTGGTTTTGCGCTAATATGGCTAATAGTACATCTCGGCAGCGGGCTTGAACTCCCGGATGAACTTATTCGTCCGGAGGGGTATTCAAGTCAGTGGCATGCTTTTTTAGAAAATTTGTGTGAAAATTTTAGCACTCCATTTGTAATTTTACTTACACAAATAATTATCGTTTTGATTGTTGCTCGGATGTTGGGCTTTTTATTTAAAAAAATAGGACAGCCGAGCGTTATCGGGGAGATTCTGGCAGGTATTATACTTGGTCCTTCGCTTATCGGTTCATATTTCCCCGAAATATACAAATTTATTTTCCCCCCCCATTCGTTCGACAATTTGAATACAATATCGAATATCGGTCTGATTCTGTTTATGTTTATGGTAGGAATGGAATTGGACATAAAAATATTACGTGAAAAAATCAACGAAAGTGTAGCCATTTCACAAGCGGGTATAATTTTTCCTTTTGTGCTTGGTATGGGGCTTGCTTTTTTTCTATACGAAGGTTTTGCTCCACAAGGCATTCCTTTTTTATCTTTTGCATTATTCGTGGGAGTATCGATGAGTATTACCGCTTTCCCCGTATTGGCTCGCATCGCTCAGGAACGTGGGATAAGCAAAACCAAACTCGGAACGGTGATACTTACCTGTGCGGCAATTAACGACATTATGGCATGGTGTATTCTGGCAGTTATTATCGCTATTGTAAAAGCGGGAACAATTGTAAGTTCGCTTTATACCATTGGTTTTGCTGTTGTATATGTTTTTACCATGTTGAAAATAGTAAAGCCCTTTTTAAAAAGAATAAGCGAACTTTATTCCACTCTCGAAAATATGAACAAATCAATTGTCGCCGTATATTTTTTGGTGCTGCTTCTGTCGGCTTTCGCAACGGAACTCATTGGAATTCACGCACTTTTCGGTGCATTTATGGCAGGGGTAATTATGCCCGACAATAAAAATTTTCGTCATCTTTTTGTGGAAAAGATAGAAGATATTGCAACAGTAGTTTTCTTGCCGCTTTTCTTCGTTTATACCGGGTTGCGCACTCAAATCGGACTTCTTAACAGTATTTCGCTCTGGGAAATAACCGCACTGATTACACTTGTTGCTATCGTAGGAAAACTAATTGGCAGTGCCTTGGCTGCAAGATATGTCGGACAACATTCGTGGCGTAATTCAATGATTGTCGGCACTTTAATGAATACGCGCGGACTAATGGAACTTGTTGCAATTAATATCGGTTACGATTTAGGAGTTATTTCTTCGGAAATATTTGTTATGTTAGTAATTATGGCGCTTGTTACTACCTTTATGACTTCTCCTATGCTCTCTTTTATAGAAAAAATATTACCCGATAAAAACAAAAATAACGAATTGGTACGCAAGCAGATGCAGGGATTATTCAAAGTATTGATAGCCGTAGGCAATCCTCAAAACGGGAAAAATCTTCTTCGCATAGCAAAAAAGGTATTGGACGGCGAAAAAAATACGCTCGAAATCACTGCTTTACATATTACTGCCGGCGCAGATACCAACCCGTTGCATAGTGAAAAATTCCAAAGCGAAAGTTTCCAAAGCGTTGAAAATGAAGCGCAGATGTTAAATATTCCAATGATAAAAGAATATTGCCTTTCGGATAATGTTGAAGAGGCAATTATCCACCAACTCAATAATAATCCCTTCGATTTTCTGCTCATTGGTGCAGGCGTACAATATGCTCAAAAACCACTTTTCCCCGAAAGTTCACTCTTTGGAAAAATAAAATGGCTTAACAGAGGCATAAATAATCTTGTACGGCAGCGCATCAGATTTTATCCGCAAACGTTGATAAAAGATAAAACGCGTTATTTTGTTGAAAATGCATATTGTACGGTCGGTATTTTTGTAAATCGTAATTTTAATCAGATAACCACCACTTTGATTGTTCTTGCGGCAGAAACCGACGGATTTTTTATGCGCTATGCCCGCCGTTTGTTGCGCAACACAGAGGGAGAGGTTCAGATAACAGTTTTAGATACCAATAATATTTTAAGAACAGATAAAACAGCAGCCGAAACATTTGAAAACCTGAAAAATACATACCCGAACAATATCAAACTCTCTAAAGCGAAAAATATGAGCGGTATGGTGAAAAATTACAGTTTTATGATGATAAGTTTTCAAACTTGGAACGACCTTGTTGCCGCCGATAAATCGGAACTTCAAAACATACCTTCCACCCTAATCATCAACAAAAAATCCAGCAGATTTTAAAGCATAAACAAAAACAAAGGAAAACCACAATTTATAAAACATTGTGGTTTTCACTAATCAACACTATGAAAAAATTATCTTATTATCCCAAAATGTCCATTAGAACCTCAAATGTTAAATTAGGTATTATTAACATTTATTTATCGTGTTTTTTGAACAATTAATGCAAAATTATGCGCTAATTATCAATTCATTACAGATAACATTTTCTAATGGTGTCCATTAGAAAATTAAATATTTGTTAACAATTGTTCTAATGGACATTTTGGGATTATTATATTATTATTGTGCTTCTGTTCCTTCGTCTTTCTCTTTTTCTTCGGGAACTATCTCAAGAGGAACTTCAATGCTAACATCACGGTGAAGTTTAACAGTAACCTTATACGAGCCAATTTCTTTTATCGGACGTTCCAAAACAATAAGTTTTTTATCAATATCGCAGCCTGCTTTTTCAAAGGCATCGGCAAGTTGCGCAACACCAACAGAGCCGAAAATTTTATCCGATTTCCCGGTTTTTGCTTTTATTGTCAAAAACACATCTTTAAGTTTTTCGCCAAGCGAAAGGGCATCGTTTTTTGCCTTCTCTATTTTGTGAGCACGCTGTTTTAAATTTTCGGCTAATATTTTTTTTGCCGATTCGGAGGCGATAATCGCTTTTTTCTGAGGTATCAAAAAATTACGTCCGTAGCCGTCTTTTACCTTAACAATATCATCTTTGTAGCCCAAATTTGCTATATCTTCTTTTAAAATTATTTCCATAAAATTTTCTCCTTCAAAAAAAATTATTTCATCATATCTGTTACATAAGGAAGCAGAGCGAGATGACGTGCACGTTTAACTGCTTGAGCCACTTTTCGTTGAAATTTTAACGAAGTTCCAGTCAGGCGACGGGGAAGAAGTTTTCCCTGCTCGTTAAGAAATTTTTTCAAAAAATCAGGATCTTTGTAATCAATATACTTAATACCCAATTTTTTGAATCGACAATATTTTTTCTTATTTAAATCAACTGCCGAAGGGGTTAAATAACGAATTTCCGAATTATTGTTCTTATTGTAGTATTCTGCCATAATTTATTCCTCCTCATCAATAATTTCGTCCGCAACATACGGCTGCCCAATTTCAACAAAATCAATAGGCAACTGCTCGGACTTTTCTTTTCTATTATTTCTACGTTTTTCAGTATATTCGTAAGCATATTTATCCAAATGGAAAGTAAGGAAACGAATTACGCGCTCGTCGCGGCGATATTGCGTCTCAAGGACGGCAATCAATTCCGGTGCTGCATCAAACTGCAACAGGTTGTAAAACCCTGTGTGCTTTTTCTGGATGGGGTATGCAAGTTTGCGCAGACCCCAATTCTCCTCGTGGGTGATAGTGGCGCCGCCCTGAATAAGAACGGACTTAAACTTATCAACCGCTTCCCTCATCTGATTGTCAGACAAGACGGGAGTTAAAATGAAAACGGTTTCGTAATGATTCATTTATTATTTTTTTTATTAAATAAGTTTAAAAAATTGCGGCTGCAAAAGTACTGCTTTTTTTAAAAAAAACAAACTTTTTATGGTTTATATTTCGATTTTTCCAAAATTTTTTGAAAATCATTGTCTAAAGCAAGTTCCTGCAATGTTACATCAGTATTATTTTCCATGTAACTTTTTACGATTTGCCACCCTACCCAGTTTCCTATTCTACCCGGCGAATCCTGCGAAATCGACAAAGTAAAAGGCCCATCACCCGTATAATCGCGAATTAATCTGTAATCGCTTGAAAATAAATGTTTTTGGTCAATAATTGTTGCCCATATTTCGCGTTCGTATTTTTTGCACCATGCAAGTTGTACACTTGTATATCCTGCTATATTTTCTTGACTCTCGTCCGGCAGCATAACCGATACAAAATAAAGCAATTTCCCCTGATATAAAATATTGTCAAGCAGACGGCTACTTTGACTGTCGAACTTGAAACTTCCTTGTAACAAAGATAAAGTAATATCAACAGGAATACTTTTAGGAGTCATATTTTGTACCAAATATTCGTAAGAAAGATTTTTGTAAAAATCAAAAAAATCCTTGCCAAGGTGCCAATCTGTCCCTATACCAATATATCCGGGGAAAGTAATAATTAATTGATTACAGCCTGAAACAAAGAAAAAAAGTTTAGGCATTTGAATATTAGGAAAATACGTATTAAAATATGTATAAACAGATGCCATCTCTTTTTCAATGGGCTTAACATTTTCAAACATGCCTAATACTGCCGCATTAATTTTTGAATAAACAGTATCAGTCAATAAGTCAATCATCATTTCACCCACAAAAAAAGTATCTTTGGGGTCTATTTTAAGCATGTCAAAATAATTGTTATAAATTTCGGGATATTTATTTGCCAAAGATTTCAAACTTTCAATCACATTGGCTGTATCAAGATTAATAATTGCACTATCGAAACGAATAATTCGCAACTGTTGTTCGGTTTTTTTGAGTTCTACATAGTCAATTTCAAAACGCTTTTTATTTTTGCATGACAAACTTAAAACGCATAAAATAAATATTATAGAAATCAAAAAAAATATTTTCTTCATAAATAAAAAATTTAAAAATCTGCAGTTATTTTAAAGTTAAACATACGCCCTGTCAGATAATTGGGTACAGCCATTTGCAGCCCGTCGAGGCGCGAAACCCAATAATAGGAATTTACATTGTTAATATCAAGTAGATTAAACACTTCCACATTCAAAACAATACGCTTTACAACGCTCAACCATTTGGCATTCATTAGTTTGTCTTTATCAGCTTCAAAGGCGCGCGATGCTCCGATATCGATGCGTAAATATGATGGCGCACGAAATGCTGCTCTGGAATAATCGCTACCTGGTGCCCCGAATGGCATTCCGTCTGCAAATACAGTTCTCAAATGAAGTCGATATTTTGGATTTGTTGGTAAATAATCCTGAAAAAGCATTGAAAAAACATATCGCTGACTGTTCGGACGTGGAATCCACTCCTGCTCTTTTCCATTGATAATAAATGTTTTATTATCAATTTTTTCTTTCGAATCCATCAGAGAAAAATTTAACCATGTCTCTGCTCCGGGAATTAATTCTCCGAAAAGTTTGAAGTCAATACCAGCTGTATATGCTTTTGCATCATTAAGACCTGAATATCTGATATTTACATTTTCCAATTCATAAGAAACAATGCGGTCGGCAAGTTTCAAATATGCCTCTGTTGTAAATTTAAAAGGTCTGCCCCACGCTCTGAAATAGTAATCGCTTCCCAAAACTACCTGTAAAGAACGTTGTGCCTTAATATCCCGATTGAGAGCGACCATTTTATCACCGTTTTCATCATCAACAATTTGCCGCAACTCTTTGTAAAAAGGTGCTTGATAATACACTCCTGTTGCCATCCGAAACGAAAAACTACGTTCCCAAAATGGTGTAAGTGCGATCATCACGCGCGGACTCAATAGAAGTTCCCTATTTACAGACCAGTAATTTGACCTCAGCCCACCGATTGCAGTCCATTGCACCCAAGAATTCTCCCACTTGTAAGTATCTTGTACATAGGCAATTGTACGTACAGAGTTTAATGTGTCGCGCGATTTTAAGGAATAGAACAAATTAAAAATATCTTTATCATAAGGCAACGAATATCCCGCTGAGTCGATACATTTCCATTCGTTAATTTTGTCGTAAATTCGTTCTATTTGACCGGTAATACCCCATGCAATTTTATTATTGGAAATATTATATTCTCCTGAATATGTGATATTTGCAACTGTTGCCGACAAAGTATTTTTTGCGTGTTCGTGATATTGCCCAATGGCAAGCGGCGCCCCTTCAATATTTTCTCCCAAATCCTGTTTTACCTCGCTAATCAAATATGCTCCTGTGATGTCATACGCTTCATTTTCGTTTGTTCTGTATGCTGATGCTATAATGCTCATTTTCAGGTCATTATTGAGATAAATATTTAATGACAAAGCGCCAAAATATGTGCGGAAAAGGTCATTTTCCCATCCATCAAAAAAAACTTTATAATTTTGTTGCATATTATATGTTCCAAAGGCAGTTTCACGCGTTTGAGGAATGAATTCATAACGATTTTGCGAAAAATTTCCCAAAAATGCAAGTTCTACTTTTGGAGAAATTTTATATGTTAAATATGTTTGAAAATCCAAAAAATTCGGTTTATATTCGCCTTTTGTATCCAAAGTACCGAGTAAGTAACTCGATGTTTTATAACGAATTCCGTAAATTTGAGAAAACCTTTCAGATGAGTTGCCAAAATAAGCGGAAGCGCCCAAAAGTCCCAATGAAACGCTTCCTTCGGTTCCTTTTGGTCGTTTGTATTGAATATCCATCACAGAAGACATTTTATCGGCATATTTCGGCTCAAATCCGCCAGAAGAAAACGCAATATTTTCGGTCATATCCGAATTTACGAAACTCAAACCCTCTTGCTGTCCTGATCGAATCAGCAGCGGACGATAAACCTCTATACCATTGACATATACGGAATTTTCATCAAAATTTCCTCCTCGAACATTGTATTGCGAACTCAATTCATTATTCTGGCTCACACCCGTTGCAGCAGTAATTAACAACGCCTCAATTCCGCCGGCAACATTGGGGGTAAGGCGAATATTTTTCGCACTCATCGTTGCCATAGTGCTTGTTTGCCGCTGAATTGCCGTAACATCAACATTTTTGAGTTCACGTACTGCGGGCTGCATTACTACGGTTATTGAAAGTGTATTGCGTTGAGGATAAATAACTTGACGTATTGTTTGATAAGTTGAAAGCGAGAAAACGAGCAAAAGCGAATCGTGTTTTTCAGTTGTTAATTCGTAGTACCCATTTCTATTTGAGGCAGTTGCAGAAGATATCGTACCATCAACTCCCACAGCAACACCCTCAACTCCGCGATTGTCTTCATCTACAACATAACCATAAATACGCAACTGTTGCTGCGCATTCAAAATATTGATTATTAATATATTAAACAAAAATAATATTAAAATTTTTCGCATACGAAAACTTTAAGAGTAAGATCAAAATCAATGTGAGAGACAAAAAAAATTTCATGAAATTTTTTTATATAACGTTTTTGTAAGAAAAATATTTTACAAGAAGAAAAAATAATATCATAAAAATGAGAATAATCTCTCCTTAACCTACTTTTTTGATAAATGATTTTTACTTTTTTTGTATTTTTGCAGAAAAATTTCTTATTAAAAAAACCAGTAAAATAATATTTATAAAAATAAAATGGGAAAAAATTATGATGATATTCGCAGTTTTCGTAATGAAGAAATTTCAGAAAAAGTTATTAAACTTTCTGATAATAAGCAATTTATTAATTTATTAAGTACTGTTTTTCCACTTTATCCAAAAAATGAACTTAAAACCCGTTTTGCTGCAATAAAAACCGTTGAAGAATTTCAAAGGAAATGGGATTATCCGTTTTTTAACTCGTTGGAGGCAACAAAAACAAGTGGTGTTCAACTCAAAGGAATGGAAAATTTGGATTGGGGGAAAAATTATCTTTTTATTTCCAATCATCGCGATATTGTGCTTGATGCTGCATTTTTCAATATAAAATTACTTGAAAATCAAAAAGATACAACAGAAATTGGAATGGGGGACAACCTTTTGATTTTTCCTTGGATTAAAGATTTGGTACGAATCAACAAAAGTTTTATTGTTTATAGGAGTTTGAATATCAGAGAATTACTCACAAGATCACGGCAACTTTCAGCATATATTCGTCAAAATATCACTCAACGTAAGCAGTCGGTTTGGCTTGCACAGCGCGAAGGACGCGCGAAAAATTCTGATGACCGCACGCAGGAAAGCGTACTTAAAATGCTGAATATGAGTGGAAAAGGTGATTTTATTGCAAATATAAAACAACTAAATATTTGTCCGCTGGCTATTTCGTATGAATATGATCCCTGCGATTATCTTAAAGCTAAAGAGTTGCAGCAGCGGCGCGATAATGCAAATTACCAAAAACAGCCCGAAGATGACCTCCAAAGTATGGTTACAGGAATAATGGGCTACAAAGGAAAATTGGTATATCGTCTTGCAAGGGAAATAAATAATGTACTTGACTGCTTGTCGGAAAAAAATCATACCAAAAACGAACAAATTGCAACAGTTGCACAAATTATTGATAATCAAATATTTCTGAATTATGAAATTTTTACTGTGAATAAAATTGCATACGATTTGTTAAATGGGGAAAAACGCTTTGCAAATGATTATTCTTTAACTCATAAACTTGATTTTGAGCGTTATATACAACTTCAACTGCAAAAAATTGAAATTGCAAATAAAGACGATGATTTTTTGCAAAAAACTATTTTGGAAATGTACGCAAATCCGCTAATAAACCAGCAACAAGCACTTTTATAAATTATCGTTTTTATCTTCTATCTGACCTGCAAAAATCAATACAGCCATACAACCTTAAAAAATATTATTGTGAAAGAATTTAATTTAAAAATAAAAAAATAAATGCAGCGGGTGCGGCAAAAAGTACGCTATCAAGACGGTCGAGAAAACCTCCGTGTCCGGGCATTATATTACCGGAATCTTTTACGCCGACAGTGCGCTTAATTAAACTTTCCAACAAATCTCCGAATGTCCCAAAAACTGTAATTATCAATGCAAAAAACAGCCACTTAATCAAATTCAAATTTGTTTCAAATTTAGAAAAAATGAAACCTGCGATTAATGCTCCGACCAAACCCCCAAAGAAACCTTCCCACGATTTTTTTGGAGAAATACGCTCTATAAGTTTGTGTTTACCAAATGCTGAGCCTACCAAATATGCGAAAGTATCATTGACCCAGATAATTACAAAAAGGGCAAGCAAATAAATTGATGTTCTGAGTCCTAATTTTATTAACAAAAGAAAGGCAAATGGCAATACTATGCCAATTTGTCCAAAAATAAAATATGCAATATTATTTACAGGATTCGTTTTCCCCCTAAAAATTTCTACAATGAGAACTAAAAAAACAAGTAAAATATAGGAAATCAATAATGGAAGCATAATATACAAATCTCCCACGTAGGCAAATTTTGTATATGACAAAGAAAAGATTGCACAAAACAGGAAACTGGCTAAAACCCCTGTCCACGTCATAGTATCGACATTTTCAAGTTTATTAGTCAATCTATGAAATTCGTAAGTGGTTAACACACAAATAATTGAAAATACAGCCGCGAAAATAAAATTGTTTATCAGAATTGCACAAACAATCAACGCAACATACACTGCGCCACTTAAAGTCCTTACCAACAAAGTTTTAATATCCATTTTTCAAATTTCTTTTATTTTGCAAAGGTACAAAAAACTTGATTAAAACTAACAAACGTCACTTATACAGCGGCGTTTGTGGTCAGGATAATTTTCTTATTATATAAATCGTAATTGAAAGTTACACATAGTGTATTTGTATTTTATTGAATATTAATACTTTATGACATTTATTTGTGTAAATATTTTTTGTAAATTATATAAAATGATTTTTTCCCCTGCTCTAACGGCTTTGCAGGTCTTGCCTTATTTTTTTACAATAAAAAAGCGGACTTATAACTATCCGCTTTATGAGGTCTTCGACTACCCGTTATTTCAAACAATGATAAACCCGCATTTTCGCGAGGCTCTACCGTTCTTGAAATAACTTTTTGAAATTGTCGAAGTTTCATAAAGCAAAAATATATCAAAACGCTATCTGTATATGTCTTTTATTTTCTTTTTATGTCATTTTTTTTAAAAAATTATACCTAAAAATCAAAGTGCAAAATTACAATAATTATCTAATTTTTATTTACGTTTTACGTTTTACGTTTTATGGTATGTTTAAATTTCATTAGTGCAAAATTGATTCTTTTTTAGTGTAAATTATTTTGTAGATATTGCGTTTCCCAAATCTTGTTCCGTAAAGTTACCTTTTATAAATTCTCTCATAATAAACAAGTTTAATTATCCAACAACCAATCAATCACATTAATTTTTTCTATTCCTTTATAACTTGAAGACGGTTCAATGTCTGCTGTAAGAAGAATACGTTTGTTAAAATCCTTTATTCGTTCAAAAGGACGTATTTCGCGTTCAAAAGTAGATTGTTCGTTTGTTGTCCAAGCCACTTGAATATACGCTCTGTCGCCTTTCGGGGTTTTAACTACAAAATCAATTTCCATATTGTCGGCTTTACCGATATTCACAGTGTTTCCTCGCCTCAAAAGTTCGAGAAAAACAATGTTTTCTAAATTATGCCCTTTGTTAAATTGTCTATCGCGTCCGAAGAGTGCCGATAAAAAACCTAAATCCACAGTATAAAATTTGCCGAGCGTTTGCAGCAGTTTCTTACCTTTTGTATCATATCGGTCGGCTTGATAAAAAATGAAGCCGCCGAGAAGGTGCGACAGATAATTATCTACCGTTCGTCTGTCTATATGATTGCCTTTTGTAGTCAATGCATTAGCAATATTGTTGGGCGAAATTATACTGCCAATTGAATCAAATATAAATCGCGCCAAATTTTCAAAGTCAAATCTTGAACGAATTTTGTTTCGTATCATAATGTCTTTTTCAAGAATGGTATTGTAAACACTTGATAAATAATTGTTTATTTCATTCTCTTTACCTGCATTCAAAAGGTTCAAAACCTCCGGAAAACCTCCGTATTGCAAGTAGTCGTTAAAAATTTCAAATTTGCTTTTTCCAAAAGTATTGTCAAATGTTTCATCGAAAGAACTAACTTTATAACCCGATATAAATTCGGCAAAAGAAAATGGTAATATTTTGATTTCAATGTATCTGCCTGTTAGCATTGTTGCCAAATCGGATGAGAGAAAAAAAGCGTTTGAACCGGTAAGGTACAAATCGATAAAATCATTCACAAACAAACTGTCTGCCAAACGTTCGAACTCGGGTACCATTTGAATTTCGTCTAAAAAAACATAATTTTTCTGTTTTTTATCCACCAATTTCATAATGTAGTTGTTCAGTACATAAACGTTGAGCAATAGTGCATTTTCTAATTTTTCGAGATTGAGATAAACGATATTTTTGGGTTCCACACCCGAAGCAAGCAATTCTGTTTTAAACTGCTCGAATAAGGTTGATTTTCCTGCTCTACGAATACCTGTAACTACTTTTATTACATTGACATCTCGTAATTTACGCAAGCGACTTAAATATTGTTCTCTTATTATCATAATGTTGAAAAATATGTTTTCCCCAAAGTTTTGGCATTATGCCTAATGTCAAAACTTGGCGAATTTGTAAAGTTTTGACATTGCAAAGGTACGAAAAGTTTTTAATATGATAACATTTATTTTGGGGTGGCTCAGTTTTTTAATCCTTAAATTTTTTATTGAACTTTTTATCAATATCGGACAAATATCTTTGATTTGTTTTTTAGTCGCTCGTTGATTTCACGGCGTTTGATAAACTATGTATTTGCTTGATGCAAGCGAAAAATTTTGTTTTTCAATATCTGCGAGCGTTAAGGTACGCGCTACCTCCACATAGAGTATTTTCAATTAAATGTTCCCTTCTTTCTTTTTGCTTGTCCGCTTTTTTGTTTTGCCGTTGGTATTCATAGCCATCAATTCGTCGCCGCGCGAAATCCATGGACGTTTGCCGAAAATTCGTTCAAGGTCGTCAGCAAAAATTACTTCTTTATCTATCAATAATTCAGCGAGTTGATTGTGTCCTTGTGCATTTTCTCGCAAAATTTGTTTTGCGCGTTCATATTGTTCGGCAACTATTTTTTTTGCTTCCAAATCGATTAATTCGGCGGTTTTTTCGCTATATGGCTTAGTAAAACCGTAATCAGATTGCCCTGACGAGTCGTAATAACTCATATTTTCGAGTTCCTTACTCATTCCAAAATACGCCACCATTGCGTATGCACGTTTGGTAACACGTTCAAGGTCGTTGAGCGCTCCTGTTGAAATTTCTCCCAGAAAAACTTCTTCTGCAGCCCTGCCACCCAAAGTTGAGCAAAGTTCATCTTTAATATGCTCAATATTAGTAAGTTGCCTCTCTTCCGGCAAATACCACGCCGCTCCAAGTGCATCTCCGCGTGGAACAATAGTAACTTTCACTAATGGATTGGCATACTGCGTTTTCCACGAAATTGTGGCATGACCTGCCTCGTGATAGGCTATTGATTTCTTTTCGTGTAGAGTCGTGATTTTTGTTTTCTTTTCCAATCCGCCGACAATTCTGTCAACTGCGTCCATAAAATCCTGTTTATCAACATTTTTCTTATTATGCCGCGCAGCAATAAGCGCTGCTTCGTTACAAACGTTTGCAATATCTGCACCGGAAAATCCGGGAGTTTGTTTTGCCAAAAAATCAATATCAAGTGTGTTGGAAATTTTAAGCGGACGAAGATGAACAAGAAAAATTTCCTTGCGCTCTTGAATATCAGGCAAATCCACATGAATTTGACGGTCGAATCTGCCTGCGCGCAACAATGCTTTATCTAAAATATCGGCACGGTTTGTGGCAGCAAGAATGATAATTCCCGAATTTGTACCAAAACCATCCATTTCCGTAAGAAGTTGATTCAAAGTACTTTCACGCTCATCGTTACTTGCAAAACGGGCATTGCTTGTGCGTGAGCGACCAACAGCATCAATTTCGTCAATAAAAATAATGCACGGCGATTTGTCTTTTGCCTGCCGAAACAAATCGCGCACACGACTTGCACCCACGCCCACGAACATTTCCACAAAATCGGAGCCTGAAATTGAGAAAAACGGCACATTTGCCTCGCCTGCAACGGCTTTGGCAAGCAGAGTTTTACCTGTTCCCGGAGGACCAACAAGCAATGCTCCTTTTGGAATTTTCCCACCGAGTTCTGTGTATTTTGCAGGTTTTTTTAGAAATTCAACTATCTCCTGTACTTCCTGCTTTGCTCCCGAAAGCCCCGCAACATCTTTAAACGTTATTTTATTTTTACTGTCTTTGTTGTTGAACATTTGTGCACGCGACTTCCCTACCCCGAAAATTCCGCCCGAATTACCAACAGAATTGGACATCCTTCGCGAAATAAACCAAAATATAAGAATGATGAAAATAAAAGGTAAAACCAAAGAAATCATATCCCAATATTTTGCGCGGTCTTTGAAAGTTATTGTACCACTGAATTTTCCATCTGCAGTTGCGCTGTTGGCAAGTTTGATAAAATCATCTATTGAAGGAATCTTCACTGTAATAAATGCACCTTTGTCGCTATTGAAATTATCTATTTTGCCCAAAATATTTTCAACAGAGTCTTTTTTTATTTCCGCCTCAATGCTCGAAAGCGGCGGCGAAGGATACACTACAATATTGTCGATACAGCCCGAATTGAGATATTTGATGAATTCCGAATAATTTTTTTCGCGTTTAATTCCTGAATAATCATTTCTATTAAACATAAAAAAGACAAGAATTAAAATAACGCCAAAATATATCCATGTATAATTGAATTTTGGCGCTTTGTTCTTGTCATTAGATGGTTCCTGTTGGAGTTTATTTTTGTTCGTATCCATTTTATTAGTTAAAATTTCAAAATTATTATCAAATGATAATTAATATTATATCGTGAGATTAGAATAATTTATATTATTATTGACTGCAAAATTAATAATATTTTTTGATAATGAAAAGTTTTTAAAATCTTAGATTTCATTTGTAATTTCAATCCTAACAAAAAAACCAACCTTTGATTTTTCAATTTATTAATAATAATTATTACTTTTGCAATCGATAATTTTGATAATATAATATTAAGTGATTCAGGATAAGAGTAAAAAATATACTGCTCTGAAATGCTATGTCGATTTTCTGTTAAAAAAATCGGCTTTCAGGAGGGTAGAATGTTATGGAATAGAAAAAATTCCGCAAAATAGCGCTATTATCTATGCTGCTAACCATACTAATCCTTTAATAGATGCATTGGCAGTGCTGGCAATTGACAATAATCACAAAGTATTTGTAGCCAGAGCCGATATATTTAAAAATCCTGTTATTTTAAAATTTTTAACTTTCCTCAAAATGCTGCCGATAAACCGCAAGCGAGATGGAATTGAAAATTTGTCAAAAAATGAAGAGATAAACGATATTGTAATAAATGCTTTGCGCGATAAAGTTCCTTTTTGCATAATGCCGGAAGGTACTCATCGTCAAAAACACGGCTTGCTACCATTAGTTAAGGGAATTTTTCGTATTGCTTTGCAGGCAAATGATACTTTCGGACAGACAATGCCCGTTTATATTGTTCCTGTGGGAATATCATACGGACATTTTTTAAGACCTGCCGGAAGTTCAATGCTGGTACAAATAGGAGACTCTATTAATGTTACTCAGTTTGTTAAGGACAATTCCGATGCTAATATTGCACTGCAAATAAACGGATTGAGAAACAAACTGAGCGAACAGATGAAAAAGGTTATACTTGATATCCCCAATGAACAAAATTATGAAGGAATAATGCAACTTGTTCAACTGCAAGGGAAAAAAGATAAATCACTAATTAATAGATTTTTAACTGCAAAAGAAAATATAAAAAATATTGAAAATGATTTAATATCGTCTCCTGAAAAAACACAACAACTTTTAGACAAAGCAAAAGAATTTTATACAAAGCGGCACGAACTAAATATCGGAATGAATTCAATTTTAAAAAAGAATTTACTGCTGTCGATGCTTGGAAATCTGTTTTGGCTGCTAATAGGATTGCCATATTTTGTGTTTTGTGCAGCAGTTACATCGCCGATAACCTTGCTTTCGCAGCGGCTTTGTTCCAAATTTGAAGACAAAGCATTTCATAATACTGTACGCTTTTTGATTACACTCGCTTTGCTCCCGCTACTGCTGTTGCTATTTTCAATAATAGTTTTTGCTGTCTTTGGGTGGAAATGGGGGGTTGTTTTTATATTGCTGTTTATTCCTTCTTTTTTCTTTTTACACGAATATTTACGTTTGATAAGATTATTTATTTCAGATATTAAATTTCTCAGATATAAAAATAATTTATTTAATATTATAAAAAATTATTTATGAAAAAAGGATTATTTATATTATTATCAATCACATTCTGGTTGAATGCGATTGCTCAGGAGGAACTGATTGCTCCTGAAAAACAGAGTAAAGAAGATATTGTTAAAAAAGGCATTTCTTTGGGACCTCTTCCTGTGATTGCCTTTGATGCAGATAAGGGCTTACAATATGGTGCGTTGCTCAATATTTACGATTTTGGCGATGGCTCACACTATCCGCAGCCGCGCCAGCAGTGGTATATTGAAACGTCGTGGTACACAAAAGGTACGCAGCAATATTTTTTGACTTACGACACTCGACATTTAATTCCTGATGTTCGTATGTCGGTGGCTTCTACCGTAGTGTTTGACAAGGCAATGGATTTCTACGGTTATAATGGTTTTCAGGCAAATTATTACCCGGAACTTCAGTCTCCATTTTACAGGCTTCAGCGGTTTGCCTTTTCTGCAAAAGCCGATTTTGTTGGAAATATTTGGAATAAAAAACTTTTTTGGCAGGCAGGCTATTATTTCAGTTCATACAAATACCAAAACATTGATTTGGCAAGTATCAACAAAGGAAAGCCGGAGTCGGAAAAATTTACAGGACAAACACTTTACGAAAAATATATCGACTGGGGAATTATTAGTCAAGATGAGAAGAAAGGTGGTCTGACAAGTGCCATACGCGCAGGTTTGATGTATGACACTCGCGATTTTGAAGCCTCGCCTGCCCGCGGTATTTGGGCTGAGGCAAATATCACCATGGCGCCGAAATTTTTAGGCTCAACAAATTCATATTATCGTTACATGCTTATTTTCCGCCAATATTTACCTCTTGTACCCGACCATCTTACATTTGCCTATCGCCTTGATTATCAGGGAAGTATAGGTAACTATTTGCCATATTATATTATGCCTGTTTTCAGCAATATCGGCAAAGAGTACGACCGCGATGGAATTGGCGGATACCGCACAGTACGCGGAATAATGCGCGACAGGGTGCAGGGATTGGATGTCGGATTTTTGAATGCGGAATTTCGATGGAAATTTATGCGTTTTCATCTTTTGAAACAAAATATTTATTTGGGATTAAATGCCTTTTTAGATGGCGCTGTTGTTACTCGAAATTATGACCTTTCGTATCGTGGAACTGGTGATGAAAATTCTGATATGTTTAAAGAATATAAAAAATATATAGATACAACAAAATCAGACGGATTTCACTTTGCCTCAGGAGGCGGCTTCCGAATCGGCATTAATCAGAATTTTATCATTGCAGTTGATTATGCCGTTCCTTTTAACAAACAGGACGGCAAAAAAGGCAGTTTATATATAAATACGGGTTTTTTGTTTTAGAAAATCTAATTTTCGTTTTTTATTATTTATATAAAATAAATGAAATTCAATTACCTCAAAATTGGGCTTCGGCGTATTGACACTTATATAATCGGAAAATTTTTAGGGACTTTTTTCTTCTCATTGGTATTGATACTCAGTATTGCCATTGTGTTTGACGTTACCGAAAAGATGGACGATTTTTCCAAGAATCATGCGCCGCTAAACGCCATCGTGTTTGATTATTATTTGAGTTTCGTGCCGTTTTATATGAATATGTTTATTCCGCTTTTCACTTTTATTTCATGTATTTTTTTCACTTCAAAATTAGCATCAAATACTGAAATAGTTGCTATTTTAGCAAGCGGAGTGAGTTTCAGGCGAATGATGTTACCCTATTTCCTTTCCGCTCTGATCATTGCTGTAATTGCCTTTGCACTTGGAGGTTATGTTATTCCAAAGGCAACAAAAAAGATGCTCGATTTTGAAAATACTTATGTTAAACCGTTTAAGCAACAAAATGTTCAAAACGTACAGATGGCTGTTGGTAAGGGAATAATTTTTTACGTGGAAAGTTATGACCAAAAGCGCAATAATGGCTCAAATTTTTCTCTGGAATCTTTTGACGGCAAACGTCTCAAATCGCGTCTTACCGCTCGAACAATAACGTGGGACAGCGCTTTTGTTTGGACAATTCGTGATTATACTTTGCGCCGATTCGACGGGATGAGAGAACAACTTTCACGCGGGGCAATGCTTGATACGGTTATTGAAGTTCAACCGTATGAATTTTTTATCACATCAAAAGAGGCGCCCGAAATGAACAATACTCAACTTTCCTCTTATCTCAAAAGGCAAAAAGAGCGAGGCGTGGGCAATATTACTGCCTTTAAAGATGAATATTACAAGCGTTTTGCGATGCCGCTCGCTTCTTTCATTATGACTTTGATTGGCGTTTCGCTCTCATCGCGCAAAGTGCGCGGAGGGATTGGGCTGCATTTGGCGCTTGGGCTGGCGTTAAGTTCTATTTATATACTTTTTACAACGGTCTCGGCAACCTTTTCCGCAAGCGGAACAATGTCGCCTTTTATGGCTGTCTGGCTTCCGAATTTCGTTTTTTTAGCCATAGGAATATTTTTATATAAAACGGCGCCAAAATAATATAGGTTTTTATTATTTTTTGCAAAATATCATAATGCATTATGCTTTACATTTTTATAAAAATTTTTATTTAGTCGTTCCTTAACAACCCTTTAACATATTAACAATCAAAAAAATAGTTATAAAAAAGTTTGTATATTTGCACCAGTTTTTGTGCTTTTATGGTTTAAAAAGTGGTTATTATGGTAGGAAAATCAGCGCGAGTTTTTTCACACTTTCCTCGAAGATTTGATTAACCCGAATCACGAATGGACAAAAATTATCGGTATTGCTAAGTATGTATATATTTTCATAAAATTATGTGCCAAAAATCAATAATTTATTGGGTTTAATATGGGTTTAATCTATACTTATTTAGCAATGCCATTTTTTTACAAGTTTACAAATTGCAAAATAATTATTATCAAACAAAAAAATGAAATCAGGTTACGTGCAGTTAGCCAGCGTATCATAAACCATTCGATTTTGTATTCTTTAATACTTTCCCATTGATTAAAAGGACCGAGCCAAAACTTTGGAGTAAATTTTCTGTCTGGCGTTTTGACAAACGCAAGCATCATTTTGAAAAGGGTAATTGCCATCGGCAAAAGCAAAAATACAAACAGATATTTAATTCCGCAGATTTTTAGAATTATTCCTATAAT
The DNA here is from genome assembly GCA_009781075.1 of Paludibacter sp. GTDB lineage: Bacteria > Bacteroidota > Bacteroidia > Bacteroidales > Paludibacteraceae > WRGS01. Next base: position 21,203 of record WQYU01000012.1, read on the forward strand.
AATTGATAAAAAAGGTACGAAAATTACAAAAAACAATAACACCAACATCGCTTTTTGATTATTAAGAAGTACAGCCAAGGTATGTTTACCAACCTCTTTATCGGGAATAAAATCGAGAATAGAGTGAATGTAAACTATATTCATCACGAGTAAACCTACCGGCAGCGACAGCAAAAAAAGTTCACTTGAAAACTCTCCGCAGGCAGCAAAACCTACTCCAATCATATTGAGGCAGCCAAAAACGAGACATATTACTATTTCGCCCAAGCCGTGATAACTCAACCGCAGCGGCGGAGCAGAATATTGAATACCGATAATGGCAGTGATTGCAGTAATATATAGGATGTTTATTCCTCTAAACCAAAAAATTACTGCTCCTATTATCAGCGCAATTGCACAAAAAATAAAACATGCAATTAACAGTTGCTTTTCGGTTGCCTCGCCCGAAGTAAGATATGGTGTTTTACCAATTCGCGCTCTCATTCCTTTATGTACAATATCTTCTCGATAGGTTTGTTTTTTCTTTTTTACATCAAAATAATCGTCAAAAAGATTAATTCCAAGATGCGCAAAAGCCACTCCTAATACTGCCAAAGCAGCAAGCCACCAGATAAAATCTTTAGAATGAATTGACAAAAATAACGCAGTCAAAGCAGGTAAAATGCTCTGCGGTAGCGCTGTCGGTCTTGAATTATCGAGCCAAAAACTTATTGTGTTTTTCATTATTTATAATAATTTTATTATGAATTAGCAATGAATATAAAAGTCTTATTATTAGTAATTTAACAAAAAAATTATTTGGCAAAATTTACTGCTCGTGTCTCACGTATAACCGTAATTTTTACCTGCCCGGGATAAGTCATTTCGTCCTGAATTTTTTTAGCAATATCAAACGAAAGCAATTCTGCTTCGCGGTCGTCAATGCGGTCTGCGCCCACAATAACACGGAGTTCACGTCCTGCTTGAATAGCATAGGTTTTAGAAACACCCGGATACGAAAGTGCAAGCGTTTCGAGGTCGTTAAGACGTTTGAGATATGCTTCAACAATTTCTCTTCGCGCACCCGGTCGCGCACCCGAAATCGCATCACAAACCTTCACTATGGGCGCAATAAGTGTCTCCATTTCAATTTCATCGTGGTGCGCACCGATAGCGTTACAAATATCCGGTTTTTCTTTGTAGCGTTCGGCTAACTGCATTCCTAAAATGGCGTGTGGCAGTTCCGGCTCGTCATCAGGCACTTTGCCAATGTCGTGTAAAAGCCCTGCCCGTTTTGCTTTTTTAGCATTCAAACCAAGTTCCGCTGCCATTGTAGCACATAGATTAGCCGTTTCACGAGAGTGCTGCAACAAATTTTGACCGTAAGAAGAACGATATTTCATTTTCCCAACCATACGAATTAATTCGGGATGCAGGTTGTGAATACCCAAATCAATGGAAGTACGTTTGCCTGTTTCAATTATTTCTTCTTCAATTTGCTTGCGAACTTTATTTACCACTTCTTCAATTCGTGCAGGATGAATTCGTCCATCTGTAACGAGTTGGTGAACTGCAAGTCTCGCTAACTCGCGTCTGACGGGGTCAAACGAAGAGAACACAATTGCATCGGGAGTATCATCAACTATAATTTCCACTCCGGTAGCCGCTTCTAATGCACGAATATTCCTTCCCTCGCGCCCTATTATCCGTCCTTTGATTTCGTCGGAGTCAATATGAAAAACTGTAACCGAATTTTCGACTGCTGCCTCTGTTGCAACACGCTGAATGCTCTGAATAACAATTTTTTTCGCCTCTTTGTTGGCGGTCATTTTTGCCTCTTCCATAATTTCGTTGATATACGACATTGCATTTGCTTTTGCCTCATCTTTTAGCGTTTCGACAAGTCGTTCTTTTGCCTGTTCCGCAGATAAACCGGAAATGGTTTCCAATTGTTCTTGTGCCAGCCGCATGGTATGCTCCATATCTTTTTTCTTTGTCTCAACGGCAATGAGTTGCTGTTCGTAATTTTCACGAAGCGCTTCTGCTTCATTATATCTCCGTTGAAGGTCACCCTGACGCTGATTGAGTTGCATTTCGCGATTTTGCAATTTGCTTTCTATCGACTGAATTTTTGAGTTGCGCTGCTGAACCTGTTGCTCGTATTCCGATTTGAGTGCAATAAAATGTTCTTTTGCCTCAATCATTTTATTCTTTTTTAGCAATTCTGATGCTTCCTGACGTTCCCTTTGTGTTTTTTTATTATAAATTTGCCATATTGCAAAGCATATTCCCGCTCCGGCAATAAAACAAATAATTTCTACTATTGTTACACTCATATTTTATATTTATATTTTATATTAATTTTAATAATTTTCAAAAAAAAACGCTCCGCAATTTTCTAATATTCATACAATTACAAAATAACTGTCGAAAATAAAAAATTATGAATGCGCAAAATAAATACTTTTTGATATCTACAATTAATAATTTATCAATAATTATTAATTATTATTTTTATTCAAAATTTCATCTACATCATTTCCCCAACTTTGCAATTTTTCTACCAATTTCTCATATTTGTCAGTGGCTTTAGCAAAATGTAGAATGGCATTGTATGCAAGTAATATAAGCGCCTCATTAATTTGGATATCATATTTTTGCATCATTTGAGGCAGTTCGGTGTTAAAACACCTTTCAGCAATTCTGTACAATTCTTCTTCTGTGCGAGGAATTGTCATTGTCGGCGCTCGCCAGCCATTCAAAGTAACATGTATGTTGAATTTTTCATCATTATTCATCGTGTTTGTCTTCTAAATTATTTAAAATCAATCGTTTAAAAGTTCCAAACAAGTATCTATTTTACGCACCAGACCTTCGATTGTTTGCCGAAATTCTGCTTTGACAGCACCATCTCCTTTGGCAGATAAATATTCACTCAATCGAAAATTCCGGTATTCTTCCTGTAAATCAACATATTCTTTATGGGCAATTCTCAGTTTATTTCGTTCGACATCTGTTTGAATATTCAACAAACTGTTTTTATCTTTAAGTTCTTGATTTTGAGCAATTAATGCCTTTAATTTTTTATCAAAATTATCAAAAATAATAATATTTTGTCCATTGTCATCAGTCATTTCACAGAAAAATTGCTGCAAAAATACACAAATAATTTCACAAACAATAATAAAGTTAAATATTTTTAAGAAAACTCTTAAATCATAGAAAAACATAAAACGATTTTGTTATTTGTAAAAATTAATAAATAAATTTATCGTTAAAAACCAAAAAACCGATATTAAGTCCTATGTTCCAATTACTTACAGCGTGGCTGTATTTATTTACAAACATAGCGACTGAAATGCGCTGTATATAAAATACAAATGAACTTTCGGCTAAATATTCTGTATTTTTTAGTGAAAACGGCTCGTATTTTGCCTTTCCATCTTCGGTGCGTACTATTTTTTGAAATGGCACAAACCAATAAAATTCATTACGAAAATATAATTGGTCACTAAATTTAATTATCGGCTTTAAACCCGCAGTAGCAAATTGATTTGCGTGGAATGCGCTGTTGAAAACCGTTTTACTATGCATAGTAGGATCAAAAGCAGGTGCTTGAATAAGCGTTGCAAAATAGTTGCTCGAAAATTTGGATGTAGAAAAAACCGCTTCTCCATAAGTTCCTAATATAAAACGTTTTGAAATGTGAAAGTATTTGTCGTATTTTGCGTGGAATTGCAGCCACGTTCGATATGATTTTTCGGTCTCTTTTGAAGAATACGATGGCGTAAAATATTGATTTCCTGTAATAAATTGCGCAGAAAAATCGTATAGATATCCTGAAATTGGATAAGAAATATTATCAATAGTATAATTCTCGTATCTAAAATACGCTGTGGAAAGGTTATACAGGTTCTCGTCTTTGCGCGTGTCGCTTGCCGAAATGGGTTTATTCAGGCGATACTGGTCTCTCAAAGTTCCGTAACCAATTCCACTTTCGATACGTCCTCGCATTGCCACAGGTACTCCAATGCTCAGTTTTGCAAATATTTCATTCTGGTCAAAATCAAATGTTGTATTATCTTCATAAAACCATCTGCTTTTTTCAAAAAAGGAAAAACGATGTAATACTCCCGACATTTTGATATAATATGGCGTGTGTGCAGGAATATCAACTCGTCCGCTTATTCCAAAAAAATTATAAAATTTCCCAAATTCGGCATCGGCTGTCGCTGTAAATGCGTAATTATTAAGCCATTGAAATGAAACACCAAAATATGCCTCATTTGAAGTGGAAGATGAAATATTTCCGCCAACATGAGCCACCATCGGTGCTTGTACTTGTATTTGCAACAACAGGTCGTAATATCCGGTTTCGCTATTATACTGCGCATGTGGAACAATTTCTTTGATTCTGCTATCAGAAAGCAACATAAAATATTTTTTACTGAATTCAGTAAAAGAAAAAATCTCATTTTCATCCTGTAAAAAGCATTTAATGTATTTTTGCTGATTTTCGTCCACGCCGCTTATCACAATTTTTTGAAATTCAAGTTTTGGAAATTTTGACTTAAATTCGGTTCGCTGCTGTGCTAATTCTTCGATTGTACGGCGAGTTTGTATCTGTGATTTTATTTTATCAATATAAAACATTGTAGAATCGTAACCCATTTTTACCAGTTCGTCAACCTTTGAAAAATCAAGCATATTGTATTTTCGTGTATCAAATCGAAAAATAATTCCATCTTTGTCTTTTAAATTATAACGTTTTATACTCATCAACATATTTGTCATTTGTGAAACGACATCGTTGAGTTTTGGTTTTTCGAGTGCTTTATAAACGTCGCTGCCGATAATATAATCTGGAGAAAAGTCCTTTTCCATCACATCAACAGGAAAATTGTTGTATAATCCACCATCGAAAAGTAGTTGGCTGTCAACTTCTATTGGTTTGTAAACCAGAGGAATACTCATCGAAGTCCTAACAGCATCACCGAGATTTCCACCTGATAACACAACCGATTTTTTGGTATAAACATCTGAGGCAAGGCAACGAAACGGCACAAAAAGTTTATCGAAATTACCCTGAGCAACGGTTGATGCTTGCGAGAAGAGTTCTAAAAAAGCCAAATTCATTTGCTTTGATGAAACAAGGTAAGAAGGTATTTCTGCCTGAATATTAATGGAATCCAAACTTTTGATGTCAAAATGAAACGGAATATCAAGAAAAGAAGGTCGTTTGTCTGTATTGAAATAAAAATATTTTTCCTTTTCATTCAAAATTCCTTTCGACCAACGATGAAAAGCATCTGATTTTAAGAGAGTTACCATTTCGTCGGGGGTCATTCCGATGGCATACAAACTTGCCACAATCGCACCCATTGATGTCCCAACAACATAATCAATCGGTATGTTATTCTCTTCCAATGCTTTAATCACTCCGATATGCACAATGCCCTTTGCACCACCGCCACTGAGAACAAGCCCAACTTTTTGTTGACCCGACAGCGAAAAGGCGAATGAAAAAACGAATATAAATATAATTATTTTTTTCATTAACAATATATTATGCTCAAAAATAATATGAAATTTATATGCAAAATTAATGTTTATTTTGGTATATCAGGTCAAATTTCAGGATGTTTTTTTCTCAAAGCGTAATCGTATGCTTTTTCATAATATTCAATAAAATATTTCCATAGAGCTTTTTCGGCAATTTCTGCTGCACGTTTGCGCGTTTGTACAGTTTCTTTTTGATTCATAGAGGCAAATTCGGCTATCATTCGTGCAATTTCAGAGACAACTTCATAATTGTTATAATCGGTGCGGTGAATTACTGCAACGCCGTTTTCGATGCCCTGCGGTACAGCCGATACCCACTGCCCGAAGCCAGATAGATCGGTAGTTATGGTTGGAATTTCAAATGCCGCACTTTCGAGCGGAGTATAGCCCCACGGTTCGTAATACGATGGGAAAACCGTCAAATCCATTCCAATCAATAATTCATAATAAGTTTTATTAAAAATTCCATCTGCACCATTGAGATAACATGGAACGAAAATAATTTTCATGCGTTCGTTTTTCTGATTATACAGATGAAACCATCGCAATGCTTTCATTATATGGTCGTTATCGTAATCGAAAAGTTCGTGTGTTGTAAATCTATTCTGTGAATACAACTGGGTTTGTGGAGTTTTGAGAGCTGCTACAAGTTCGGATCGCGCGCTGCGAATGTGTGCAGGAACTATTATAAACGCAATAACAGTACGTGTTAAATATTCATTATCGGCAACCCGCTTAACCGCCTCAATAAAAGTGTCAATTCCTTTGTTTTTATATTCATAACGTCCTGCTGTTGCTAAATACAGTGTGTTTTCCGGCAATTCGTAGCCCAAAAGTGTCTCCGTTACAGATTTCAATGCACTACGTGCTTCTTTTCGTTTTTTATCAAAAATGTTTTTGGGAGGAATAAAATCATTTTCAAACCCGTTTGGAGTTACAAACGGCTTGTTTTCAAGCAAATAATAACATTCATTGGCTGTTATTTCACTTACGGTTGTAAAACAGTCGGCATGACGTGCAGCATTTTTTTCAACTGAATGTTTGGAAACGACATTGAGTTCCTGTGCCATTTGATCACCGTTGTATTCGGTTAAATAATTGTACAGCGGCTTATGATTTCCTGCAATGGACCTGCCAACAGTTGTTGAGTGTGTAGTGAAAACTATTGCTACATTTGGCAAAAATTTTTTGACAAAAAAAATGCCGAAACTCGTTTGCCATTCGTTGAAATGAGCAATTATTTTTGTTGTTGTTTTTATTTTAAAAAATTTACAAAAACTTTCAATCGTCATTCCTGCTGCGCAACCAAACATTGCACACTGATCATAATCGCCGTATGCCTCAATAGAATTTACCCCAAAATCAAGCCAAAAGTCGCCATATATTTGATTTTTTTTATTCCAAAGAGAAGAAAAATCCACCAAAACAGCAACAGGGTTACCCGGAATTTTCCATCGCCCTATCCGTGCAGGTAAATTATATTCTTCTTTTAAAAAAACTTTCCATTGCAAAAAAAGCATTGTATCTTCCTCAAAATAAGTATTTTGGTTGTCAACACAAATATCAGGACCTATAAAAATAAGTTTATCTCCAAATTGACGTTGTAGTGTAAGAGCTTTTGTGGAAAGGACAGTATATATTCCGCCCATCAAATTACAAACTTCCCAACTTGACTCAAAAATATATTCAGGTAACATAATTTTTAAATGATTATTTTAGTAAATATGTGACATCAAATAACTTAAATTATCCGTAATAATATATCAAATTATATGAATTCGGCACGAAGCGAAAATTTCTAACACTTACCTCTTTGTTAGGCGAAACGCAACACCGAATTGCAGTTGCTTTTTCAATCCATTGCCTGCCCTGCGTTGTTGCTCAGTTGTACCATTCTATCATATTCTTCGGGCGACAGGTCTAAATAATAAAAATTTTGTGGATTCATGATATTGCCGTTCAAATGCACTTCGTAGTGCAAATGTGGGCCTGTTGAAAGTCCTGTGGTGCCAACCAATCCTATCACATCGCCACGGTGAACCAATTGCTCTTGGTGCACTAAAATTTTACTCAAATGGGCATAAACCGTTACATAGCCATATCCATGGTCAATTTCGACACAATTTCCAAATCCGCTTCTCGTCTCTGCCCAAATCACCTTTCCGTTGCCTGTTGCATAAACGTCAGTACCTTCTGGCGCCGTAAAATCCATTCCTGCGTGGAAACGTCCTGTATGATAAATCGGATGAATTCGCCAGCCATAGCCAGAGGCAACACGCGTAAGGTCTTTATTAAGAACAGGTTGAATAGCGGGAATATTGCTTAGCCGATTTTCATAGTCTTTTGCCATATCTACAATTTCATCATAAGATTTCGATTGCTGATAAAGGCTGAGCCTTATTTCATCAACTTTTTTGGTAGTTGCAACCAGAACATCCGAATTTGTTTTTTGTAGAAGTTGTCGGTAAAAAGCCGAATTGACCGAATAATTGCTGTCCAATTTTAGCGGGTCTGCCTGAAAAATTACTCGATAAAGGTTATTATCGCGCTCGGTAAGGTCGGAAAGTACATTGTGCATTTCATCAACCTCTTTGTTAATAATTTGATATTGAAGTATTTGCTGTTTAAGTTGATTTTTTATCCTTTTTTCTTTTGGAGAATCAATCAGCGCATTTATCACAAAGAAAAATACTACTCCAAGTGCAAAAGCCGAAAATAAATGCACCGCAATTCGTTTCAAATAATCACCAATTGTTTGTATAATCGGTTCAAATTTAAGCGTTTCGTGATTAAAATGATATTTCTTTTGTTTTGCCATCGAATTTTTTTGAAGACAGTTTGCAAAATTAATTATTTTTGTTAAAAAAACGCTTTTTTAGTATAGTTTTTTTATTATATCATTACGATTTTTTTTTCGTAAATAATTAATAATAATATTTTTATATTCTTTTTTATACCAAAAGAAAAACATACGCTGCAAAAGTTTTTCCTCTTTTGTTTTTGCTACAAAAATATTTTTTTGCGAATAAATATCCGTTTGAGTGTAAAACATTTCCGTTGCCAAAGTCATCGGAGTGGGCGTAAAGTCCTGAATTTGTTCGGGATGCAAATTCATATTTTTGATTTTAATTGCCAATTGAGCCATATCTTCGGGGCAACAAGCCGGATGCGAAGAAATAAAATATGGTATAAGTTGCTGATTGAGTTTGTATTGTGTATTTATTTTATTAAAAATATTTTTAAATTTTTCAAAATTATCAAAATCGGCTTTTCTCATTGTTTGCAAAACATTTTTTTCTGTATGTTCGGGTGCAACTTTTAGTCGCCCCGATACATGATTGATAATTAATTCGTTAATATATTCGCGCTCATGATTTTCATTTTTTTCATCTAAAAGCATATCATATCGAATCCCGCTCCCGATAAACGATTTTTTGATTTCAGGCAAGGCATCAATTTTTTTGTAAAGGTTTATAAGTGGCTGTAAATCAGTGTTTAAGTTTTTACAAATAACAGGGAAAATACAACTCGGCTTGGTGCATTTTTTACAAATCTCCAAATTTTTTCCTCCCATTTTATACATATTTGCCGAAGGACCTCCCAAATCGCTTATATATCCTTTAAAATCAGGCATTTGAGTAATTTTTTTTACTTCGTTTAGAATTGATTTTTCCGTGCGGGAAGAAATAAATTTTCCTTGATGAGCCGAAATCGTGCAAAAAGCACATCCCCCAAAGCATCCGCGATGAATATTTACCGAAAATTTTATCATTTCGTAGGCAGGAATAGTTTTATTGAGATATTTCGGATGCGGCAAACGTGTAAACGGCAAGTCGTAAATCGTATCTAATTCTTCGCTGCAAACAGGCGAATACGGAGGATTTATGATAATATATTGATTTTCAGTTTTTTGTATAATTTGTTTTGCTTCGGTCTTGTTACTCTCTTCTTCTATAATTTTGAAATTTTCCGCATATTTTATTTTATCTTTCAAACAATCTTCGTGTGAATGTAGAAAAATTGCGTTTTTGTGATTTTGTGGATTTATTTTTGATAAATAAAAAGTTTGCGGCACATCTTTTATTTGAGAAAAATCCGTTCCATTTTTTAAAGCATTAATAATGGCAATAATCGGTTCTTCGCCCATTCCATAAACGGCAATGTCTGCACCGCTTTCAGTTAAAATACTTTGTTTCAATTGATTATCCCAATAATCATAATGCGTTAATCGTCTCATCGAGACCTCAATTCCGCCAATAATAATCGGCACATCAACATAAAGTTTCTTTAATATTTGACAATAAACAATCGTTGTGCGGTCGGGGCGTGCGCCCGCTCGTCCGTCAGGTGTGTAGGCATCGTCAGAACGGCGGCGGCGATTGGCAGTGTAATGATTGACCATCGAATCCATATTACCGGCAGAAACGGCAAAAAACAGGCGCGGTCTTCCGAATTTCTTAAAATCACGCAAATCGTCCTGCCAGTTTGGTTGCGGCACTATTGCAATTTTAAGTCCCTGATTTTCAATCACTCTGCCGATAATTGCATTTGCAAACGCAGGATGGTCAACATAGGCATCGCCCGAAAACAGCACAACATCAACCTGCTCCCAGCCACGAAAACGTGCTTCTTTTACTGTTGTTGGCAAAAAATTGCTTAATTGCGGAAAATTAGTTGTCGTATTATTCACTTCTTTCTGCATTTCGGGCAAGTTTGATAAAAACGTCAAAAATCGTATCGGTTTCAAACTGCGATTTCAAATTTTGCGGCGAATCGAGAGCGCGAATTTGCCCGTCCACCATAACCGAAATACGATGACAATATTCCGCTTCGTCCATATAATGAGTTGTAACAAAGACAGTTGTACCTTCATCAGATGCTTTGTAAATCATTTCCCAAAAAGTTCGCCGTCCGATTGGGTCAACGCCGCCTGTGGGTTCGTCTAAAAACACAATTTTTGGATTATGAAAGGTTGCTACCGAAAAGGCTACTTTTTGCTTAATACCTAATGGTAAGGAGTTTACAAGTAAATTGAGTTCGCTTGTGAGGTTGAGTTCTCTTGTCCAAAAATCGGCACGGGTGCGAATTTCTTTATTGGTCATTGAATAAATTCCGCCAAAAAGCCGCATATTTTCAAAAACGGTGAGGTCGTTGTAGAGCGAAAATTTTTGGCTCATATATCCGATATTTTGTTTGATTTTTTGTGTTTGACGAAAAATATCATAACCCGCAACTGTTCCTTTGCCGGAAGTTGGTGTTAGCAATCCGCAGAGCATACGCATTGCTGTTGTTTTACCTGCGCCATTTGCCCCTAAAAAGCCAAAAATTTCACCTTGCGAAACTTCAAAACTGATGTTATCAACTGCGGTAAAGTCGCCAAATCGCTTTGTTAGTTCCTGTGCCGTGATTGTTTTATTGTTTTGAAAAATCATAGACCCTGTTTTATTATGCAAAAGTACAAAATAAATTTAATTTCAACAAAAAATTTACCTAAATGCCTATCAAACAGATACCGAACTTCATGTATATATAGATGAATATACGATTTTAAAATAAAACACGACTTCTCTAATCACTTAAATATCAATGATATGTGATAATGTATTAACCCTGTTTTTTTTTAAAAAAAAACAAACAATGTTGAAAAAAAGAAAAATTTTTATACTTTCGCCGTTCAAAACAAGTTTTTAATTAATTGGTAATTAGTGATTAATTATTTGTTTAAAATATAGATAATTAATTATTTACGATTCATATATTTATCTGTTTTGCGTGTCAGAATCAACTTTTTCATTGTTTTTTTTGCTTAAAATTTTGTTTGTTTTTGTATTTTTGTAAAAAAAAATTGCAATTTTTTTTACAAAAAGTATTATTAATAAAAAAAAATATTATTTTTGTTGGCTGTAAATATATTTAAAATAGTTTAAATATTTGATTTACAGCCACAAAAGTTACAAATA
>WQYU01000013.1 GCA_009781075.1 Paludibacter sp.
TGTCACTTTTTGACGGATGAAAAACAAGGGGTAACTTTTTGAAAAAGGCTAATTTTGAACTCTAAAACATTGAACAACAAAAATATAAAAATATAAATGAAATTTTATCGGGCAGTAGTGAAATAAAATGAAAAATAAAACCGCAAGTTGTGCGCCAACACTAATACCCAACGATTGGAGTGACTGTTGCCAGGACGAAGTACAAGAAGAATGATTTAACCGGTAGTACCATCATGAAAAAACAGCTCGTTGTACATAAAATGTCTGTCTGTAATAACCATTAAACAGCAATAATTGTTGGTCGCCAAACGTTGTGTCATCGGTAGCATCAATGTTGATAATCACTTCATGTGGCCTGATAAACTCGAAACATAGCGGTCGACAGGCATAACACAAATGAAAAATGGTCTGCTTTCCGATACTGTTCTCAAATCTGCACAGAGTAGGTTGATAAGCCATATCTCCACAAAGTATGTCTTTGAAAAGCGGGTCTTTCTGTAAGTGAAGCACCTCATTAGTATCTTCATAGCCCTGAATAAACATGTAAACACCTTGTTTGAGCAGTTTTTCAATACTGTGGACAGTTCGAAACAGGTCTCAATAATCAAGTATAAGTTTATTGAAAAAGCGAATCAGCTTGAGCTCACGCTATAACTTTTCCAAAATACTATTGCACCGTCGCTGCTGATTTCTTCTGCCGAAAAATCTACGGTTTTCAATAATTTTTTTGTACTTTTGCATCAAAATAATTTATAAAAAAATTATAAAAAAAATAAATATGTCGGAAAATCAAGAAGAAAAAGTTATCGGGCTGCCTGAAAATGCATCCCGTGAATTGAAGGACGGCGAAGAATATCACCCCATTATGTCGCCAAAAAAAGTTTATCCTGAGATAAACTTACGCTCTGTAAGTTGGGGTATTGTTATGGCAGTAATTTTCACAGCCGCCGCTGCTTATGCGGGGCTTAAAGTGGGACAAGTAATGGAGGCAGCAATTCCTATTGCCATTATTGCTGTGGGATTGTCGACTGCGACAAAACGCAAAAACGCTTTGGGTGAAAACGTGATTATTCAAAGTATTGGCGCCTGTTCGGGCGTGATTGTGGCAGGAGCGATTTTCACTTTGCCTGCGATTTATATTTTGCAAACAAAATATCCGGGAATTTCGGTTAATTTTTTTCAAATATTATTCAGTTCGCTGCTTGGAGGCATTTTGGGAATACTTTTTTTAATTCCTTTCCGTAAATATTTTGTAAAAGGTATGCACGGCAAATATCCATTCCCTGAAGCAACTGCTACAACACAGGTTTTAGTTTCTGGCGAAAAAAGCAGTTCGCAGGTAAAACCTCTTATTATTGCTGGATTGATAGGCGGATTGTACGATTTTGTGGTGGCTACATTCGGTGCGTGGTCAGAAACCTTTACTTCACGTGTTGTCCCATTATGTATAACATTAGCTGATAAAGCAAAAATAGTTTTCAAACTCAATGTCAGTGCATTTGTACTTGGGCTGGGATATATAGTTGGATTGCGATATGCGGCAATTATTACCATTGGTTCGGCTTTGGTGTGGTTTGTGATTGTGCCATTGCTGCCATTTTTTAATGATACGTTTTTGCATCTTTTAAATCCGACTTACAATGGCGGAATTGCTGCAATGTCGCCAGAAGTTATCTTTTCTGGCTTGAAACCTGTTCCAAACGAAATTATATTTTCGGGTTTTGCCCGTCATATTGGCATTGGCGCTATTGCAATGGCAGGAATTATCGGCATTATTAAATCATGGAACGTTATTAGAACTGCTGTTGGATTGGCAGCAAGTGAAATGAAAGGTAAAAAGGGGAAAGTGGAAACACAAAAAGTTGAACGCACACAGCGCGATTTGGCAATGAAAATAATTATTTTCGGAATAATAATAGCCCTTGCGGTAACATTTATTTTCTTCTGGCTTGGCGTTGTTCATAATCTGCTTTATGCTATAATCGGTATTCTGATTGTGGCAGTAATTGCATTTCTTTTTACTACCGTTGCAGCCACAGCAATAGCCACTGTCGGTACAAATCCTGTTTCGGGAATGACGTTGATGACTTTGATTATTGCCTCTGTTATTTTGGTCGCTGTTGGGCTTCGCGGTCCAGCAGGAATGGTTGCCGCATTAATTATGGGTGGTGTGGTCTGCACTGCTCTTTCAACGGCAGGTGGATTTATTACTGACTTAAAAATAGGTTACTGGCTTGGCAGTACCCCACAGAAGCAGCAAACATGGAAATTTCTCGGAGTACTTGTTTCGGCTGCAACAGTAGGCGGAGTGATGATTATTTTAAATAAAGTTTATGGTTTTACTGGACCAAATGCACTTGTGGCACCACAAGCAAATGCAATGGCAGCAGTAATTGATTCGCTGATGAGCGGGACAGGCGCACCGTGGTTGTTGTATGCTGTTGGTGCGGCAATTGCAATTATTTTAACAATTTTCAAAGTGCCGGCGCTGGCATTTGCTTTGGGTATGTTTATTCCTTTCGATTTGAATATTCCGTTACTTTTTGGTGGCGCTATTAGTTGGTATGTTTCTACACGAAGCAAAAATGCAGCATTGAATACTGCTCGACAGGAAAAAGGAACGTTGGTTGCCTCCGGTTTAATTGCAGGCGGAGCATTGATGGGGGTTGTAAGTGCAATAATTATATTTGTCCAGAACACATTAGCCGACAAACAAATTAAAATGTTGGGTGAAGGGGCATCAAAAGACGCCATTACAGCCATTAAAGAACATTTCAGTTGGGTTATCCCAAATTGGGCTGAAAGTACAGGCGGAATATGGTTGTCGCTGCTAATGTATGGAATATTGATTGCTTTCTTTATCTGGTATGTTTTGAAAAGAAATAAGAAGTAAAAGATTTGAAATGTCTGTTTATAAAACTATTATACGAAATATTTCTGTCGGTAAAAAAATGCTTGCTGCTTTGCTCGACCCTGATGTTTTTACAGGCGAACGCCTTAAAAATATAGTTGAGATTTTGCGCTGCTACCAGCCTGATTTTGTGTTTGTTGGAGGCAGTACTTCAGGTGTATCAATGGAAACATTGATTGGCGAGTTAAAAAATGTGTTGTCAATTCCTGTGGTACTGTTTCCCGGAAATGCTTCTCAATTTGTACCTTCGGCAGATGCTTTGCTTAATATTTCACTTGTTTCAGGTCGAAATCCCGAATATCTTATCGGACAGCATGTTGCCGCAGCGATGGCTATAAAAAACTCAAGAATTGAAATTATTCCGACAGCCTATTTACTCATCGACGGAGGAAGGGTTAGTTCAACAGAATATATCAGCAATACTCGTCCTGTTCCATCCGACAGGATAAGTATTGCTGTTTCTACTGCACTTGCAGGCGAACAACTCGGCATGCGGGCAATTTATTTGGAAGCGGGCAGTGGTGCAAAAAATCCTGTGTCCGCACAAATGATTGCAGCCGTAAAACAACAAATTTCAATTCCTTTGATTGTTGGCGGTGGTATTCATACAGTAGAACAATTAGATTCGGCAATTAGTGCAGGCGCCGATTTGGTTGTTGTTGGGAATATTTTGGAAACAGAACCGCAGAAGATAGCAGAATTCAAAGATATTATTGTAAAATATTGATTACTAAAGAAATCCTTGTTTGATATAGAATTGTCATATATCAAACAAGGATTATTATTGTTGTATTATTATGTGAAAAAATTAGAGGATTTCTACAAATCAGAGGAATTTTGCTAAATTTATTTTTCCAAAATCTATTTCTTTTTTGCCTGATTTGCAACCTCTTCCATAAGTTTTTTAATCTCCTCTGGGTCGCCAATGAAATAATCTTTTATTAAATTCAAATCATCATCAAATTCAAAAACATAAGGAATGGCTGTTGGTAAATTCAGCCCTACGATATCTTCGTCCGATATATTTTTCAAATATTTAATAATTCCGCGTAAAGAATTTCCGTGCGCAACAACAACAATTTCATTATGCTGCATAAGTGAGGGATAAATTT
Organism: Paludibacter sp.; assembly: GCA_009781075.1. GTDB lineage: Bacteria > Bacteroidota > Bacteroidia > Bacteroidales > Paludibacteraceae > WRGS01. The sequence goes on from WQYU01000013.1 coordinate 4,024, forward strand.
GTTCGAACCAATAAGGTAAAGCCCGCTCAACAGTATTTTTCAGCGCTTCGGTATCAGGAATATATGTTTTTGGGATGCCGGCGTATCGTGGGTCGTTCAAAGCAGAACGCGGGTCATTGTGTGCAATCGGTGCCGGAGGGATATCATAACTTCTTCGCCAAATCAATACTTGCTCATCTCCATATTTTTCGGCAGTTTCGGCTTTGTTCAGACCTTGCAAATTGCCGTAATGTTTTTCGTTCAGCCGCCACGATTTTTCAACAGGAATCCAGTCCAAATCCATACAGTCGAGAATCACATTGAGCGTTTTTACAGCGCGTTTGAGATACGAAGTGTATGCCTTTTCAAATTTAAAACATTCTTCTTTGAGCAGTTTCCCCGCTTTAATTGCCTCATTTATACCACCTTGTGTCAAATCGACATCTGTCCATCCGGTGAAACGGTTTTCTTTGTTCCACGTGCTTTCGCCGTGCCGTATCAATACTACTTTTTTCATTTTAGTATATTTATTTATGATAATATTATTTTGCAAAATTAATATAAAATTTTATTTTTTCAGTCATCCATTCAAAGCTGAATTATACTATTTTTCTTCTTTCAATTTAACATTTTACCGCAATTCTCAATTTTGCGCTTCGCGAGCGCGGATTTCTCTCTATGTCTTTATCGGATGGAATTATTGGCTTGTTGTACAAGGGTTTAAGCAGTGAAATAGGATTTCCGTAAAAATCTTTTTGAATTTTTCCTTCAAAATTTCCACAACGCATAAAATTTTTCACTATACGGTCTTCGAGCGAATGGTAAGTAATAATTGCTATACGCCCTTGTGATTTCAAAACATCAACAGCTTGTTGCAAAAACGATTTTAATGCTGTAAGTTCGTCATTAACTTCAATTCTAAGTGCTTGGAATACAAGGGTTATATATTTTTTTTCTTTTCCTTTGGGGAAAATTGATTTCAAAGTTTCTACAAGATGAGTAGTTGTGTTAATCTGTTGCTTAGTACGTTCTGTTACAATTACTTTTGCAATCAGCTTGGCTTGTTGTAATTCACCATAAGAATAAAAAATGTTTGCCAAATTTTCTTGTGAATACGAATTTATCACCTCAGCAGCAGTAAGTTTGGCGCGCCGATTCATTCGCATATCAAGTAGTGAATCGAAACGGAACGAGAACCCACGCTCTCGGCAGTCAAAATGATGAAACGACACGCCTAAATCAGCTAAAATACCATCAACTTTTTCAATATTATGATATCGTAAAAAATTTTTCAAAAACCTAAAATTACTTCTGACAAAAGTAAATTGTCTGTCTTCTGGAGCATTTTTTGCCGCGTCTTCGTCGTGGTCAAAGCCGAAAAGTTTTCCTTTCTTGCCAAGTTGTTCCAAAATTGAAAGCGAATGTCCTCCACCGCCAAAGGTAGCATCAACATAAATACCATCGGAGTTAATGTTCAATCCTTCAATGGTCTCTTTCAAGAGTGCAGGAATATGATACACAATGATTTATATTTTTGTCAAAATAAAAATAAACGACTGCAAAAATAGTGATTTATTCTGAGGGTATATTATAAGTTTCTATTTTTGATAATAATTTTTCATTTTTACAAACATTTCCCAAACTACAATCCCTGCGGCAACGCTCAGGTTAAGCGAGTGCTTTGTGCCGAATTGTGGGATTTCAATGCAAAAGTCACTGATGTCAAGTATTTGTTGGCTAACACCTTTAACTTCATTTCCAAACACTAATGCGTACTTTTTGTTTATATCTGTATGCAAATCGCGAATATTTGTACTGCCTTGCGCCTGCTCTACTGAAACTATTGTAAAGCCATGATTTTTAAGAACTTGTACTGCTTCAAACGTATCTTCAACATATTCCCATTCCATTGAAAATTCTGCACTCAAAGCAGTTTTATGAATTTCAGCATTTGGTGGAGTGCCTGTAATTCCGCAAAGAACAATTTTTTCCACAATAAAGGCATCACAAGTTCGAAAAATCGAGCCAACATTGTGCATACTGCGTACATTATCAAGTACAATCACTATTGGAACTTTTTGTGCTTTTCTAAACTCCTCGGCAGTAATTCGGTGAATTTCAAAGGTTTTGAGCTTTTGCATCTTATCTTATTTTTATTGCAAAAATAATGTTTCATCCGAAAATCCACAAAAAATTTATTTTCAAAATATTTTTATGCAAAAAAATGTATTAATTTTGTCAAAATTTTTTCTTTAAATGAGTTTTTCGGAACAAATAAAATATCAATTTAAAAATGGGCAGGCACATATATTGCTGATTTACATTAATATAGCAATTTTTATACTTGTAAAGGCAATAGAAATTGTGTGCAAACTATTTTTGCTCAAAAATTTTGATTTATCTTCTTATATGGCGATGCCTTTTTCTTTGCACATGCTGGGTGCAAAATTTTGGACGCCAATAACTTATATGTTTTTCCACGAGGATTTTTTGCATATTCTTTTTAATATGCTTTGGCTTTTTTGGTTTGGTATTATGTTTTTGGCGTATTTTTCGAGAAAACAACTTATTTCTGTTTATGTTTTTGGCGGGCTATTTGCTGCGGCATTTTATATATTGAGTTTCAATACAATACCATATTATCAACTGCATGCTTCTCCCGATTCGATTCTGTTAGGTGCCTCCGGTGCAATAATGACGTTGATAGTAGCAGTATCTGCATGGCAACCGAATTCCGAGATACGTCTGTTTTTGCTCGGGGCGATAAAACTCAAATACATCGCAATTTTTGTTTTTCTAATAAGTTTTTTTGGTTTAACAGGAGGTAATGCAGGCGGCGAAATGGCGCATATTGGAGGGGCAGTAGCGGGTTTGCTTTTCGTTTTTTTTCTAAAAAAGAAAAATATAGATATTACTATATGGATTACATATATAATTGATTGGGTTACAACAATTTTTAGTCGGCGCAAGAAGCCGAAACTAAAATATACAAAGCCTGATTACAGCCGCATGACCGATGCCGAATATAATATGAACAAAGCACAAAATATTGAAGAAATAGACCGTATTTTAGATAAAATAAAAGCGTCAGGGTACGAAAGTTTAACCGCCGCAGAAAAAAAGTTTTTATTTTCACAAGGAACAAAATAAAATAATTTACTGTTTTATAACAAATAATGTTTAGAAAATTAACACGGGCAATAATATTTCTCTTAAACCTCGCTTTTGCGCTAAGTTTATTGGTAACCATATTAGCCGGACACATCAATCCAAACAAATTTCCGCAGATTTCTACATTGTCGTTATTGTTTCCTTATTTATTTATAATCAATGTTTTATTCTTTTTGTTTTGGATTATTAGAGGCAAAAAGAAGGCTTTTGTTTCCGGAATTGTGTTGCTCTTGTCGTTTTCGGCGCTGGGACGGACATATCAGTTTTTTAGAAGCAAGCCCGATGTGACAGGCAAAGAAACTATTGCTAAAATTCTTACATACAATACAATGAGTAGTTTTGATTTTAAAAAATATTCTAATAACGACACAGCATCCGGCTTTGGTTACATTCTCGCCCAAGATGCGGATATTGTTTGTTTGCAGGAATTTGCTACAAGTCATAAGCCGGAACATATTACAAATGAGGATATTACACAAATATTTAAAAATTATAAATATCAATATATTTGGTTTCAGAAGAATTCCGTATCTTTGCAAAGTGGAATGGCTATTTTTTCCAAATTTCCAATTGTTTCAAAGAAAAATATTGATATTAATTCAAAATATAATTCTGCCGTTTATGCTGATATTAAGATAAATGATTCAATTTATCGTTTTTTTAATTTACATTTAGAATCGAATAAAATTACGGCTATGGATAATGCTCGTTTGGAAGATATAATAGACAATCCAAACAGGAAAAATTTGCCCGAAACGACAAAATTTTTTACGCAAAAATTGAGTGAGGCGGCAAAAATTCGTGCCAAACAGGCGGAGATTATTGCCGATTTGATAAAAAATTCACCTTACAAAACAATTGTATGCGGTGATTTTAATGATGTCCCGCTTTCGTACACATATTCTACTGTAAAAGAAGGACTTAAAGATGCTTTTGTAGAATCGGGAAAGGGCTTAGGGCTAACTTACGACAAGGGTTTTTATAAATTGAGAATTGATTATATTTTGTATGATAAAAATTTGAAAACAAGTGATTTACAAATTGATAAAATAAAATATTCCGACCATTATCCGGTACATTGTTTAATGTATTTTCCATAAGAATGGGATATGAAGTATTAATAATCAGAATGTTAATTTTTTACTAAATAATTTTTAATTTTATATATAATAATATGAATTTACCTGAAAATTTAAAATACACCAAAGACCACGAATGGTTGCGTGTAGAAGGCGACAACGCTTATGTTGGAATTACCGATTATGCTCAGCATGAATTGGGCGAAATCGTTTTTGTAGAGGTAGAAACCGTTGGAGAAACGCTTGCCGCAGATAATGCTTTTGGCACAATTGAGGCGGTTAAAACCGTTTCAGAACTGCTGATGCCCGTAGATGGCGAGGTTCTTGAATTCAACGAAGACCTTGAAGACCACCCCGAATACATCAACGATGACCCTTACCAAAATGGATGGATTATCAAAATTGATGTAAAAGATGTGGCGCAAATTGATGATTTGCTCTCACACGAGGAATATGAAAAATTAATTGGATAATCAAAAAATGTATGCAAAAGTAAGTATCATCATGGGTAGCACTTCCGATTTGCCCGTGATGGAAAAAGCAACAACATTGCTCAATGAGTTTGAAATTCCTTTTGAACTGCTTGCTCTTTCGGCACACCGCACACCCCAAGAGGTTGAGCAGTTTGCACACAATGCTGAAAATAAAGGCGTGGAAGTCATTATTGCCGCAGCGGGAATGGCAGCGCATTTGCCCGGAGTTATTGCCTCAATGACAACTCTCCCTGTAATTGGCGTGCCGATAAATTCGTCTCTTGATGGAATTGACGCTCTGTTGTCGATAGTGCAAATGCCGCCGGGGATACCTGTAGCAACTGTTGGCATTAATGCCGCTCAAAACGCTGCAATCCTTGCGATACAAATGCTCGCAAAAACAGATAATTCTTTGAAAATCAAATTAAAAGGTTACAAAGACAATTTGAAAGAAAAAATTGTTGCAGCCAACAGCCAACTTGCCGAAATTAAATACGAGTATAAAACTAATTAATTTTAATTTTTTATGACAATTTTCAGTAAAATTGCTGCAGGAGAAATTCCTTGTTATAAAGTTGCCGAAGATGATAATTTTTTCGCATTTTTGGATATTAATCCCTTGACGGAAGGACATACGCTCGTTATTCCGCGTAAAACGGAAAACGATTATCTGTTTTCGCTTGATAATCAGATATATACTGATTTGCTGCTTTTTGCAAAGCGTGTTGCAGCGGCTTTGGAAAAATCCATTGAATGTAAACGAATTGGTATGATGGTGCTTGGAATGGAAGTTGCGCACACTCATATTCACCTTGTTCCGTTGCAATCAGAACGGGATATGAATTTGTCAAAACCACGCCCAAAATTCACTGAAGAGGAAATGAAAAATATTGCAGAAAAAATTTGTAAAAATTTTTTATAAAAATATTATTAAATAATAAAATATTTTTAACTTTGCAGCGATATTTTTTTATATAAACCAAATAATATTAATTATTATGAAGACAAATGCACCAAGATTTATTACATTAATTATTGCCTTGATTTTGGCAGTATTAGGATTAATTGGTTATTTTATCGGTGGAACGCTGGGCACTTTTGCTTTCTGGCTTGTTCTCTTTGGATTTGTAGTTCTGTTTGCCGGGTCGATACTAAAAGGGTTGTAATCCAGCAGATTGGAATAAAAATGACAGTGGCGTTTCTAAATTGGAACGCCCTTTTTTATTGGGAAATTATTTTAGTAGTTTTAAATATAAATCCTTGAAATTTAGTACAATTTCGTTGTATTGACATAAAATATCCTGTCCTAAATTTCCGTCAAAAAGTTGAGAAAATTTGTAATCATTTGTTTGAACCGTGATTTTGGGCAGCAAACCTTTTGTTTCTCCGATTTTGTAGTTAAAATTTTCCAACGAGTATTCTTCTGACTCTTGAATTCCGCCTGCGCCACCACGTTTAACTTTTTTAATTTCCGCATTTTGGAGAAATGTTCCTTTATATTTTTCAAAATATTTATACGAAAGTTCTGATGTGCCTGCCCCGGTATCAAGGCGGAAAAGCAAAGTGTCGTTTTCTGTAAAAACTTGAATTACAGGATTATAACCATCTAAAAATATGTTTTTTTCATTGCGCTTATTTTGTTTTTTAGGAAAAATAATTTTTCCTGTCCGCTGCAAACGAATTTCTCCCATTTGCATAATTTGAGGAAAACCGATAGCACCGTAAATTTCATAATCCGCCTGTGGAAAAGTCAGGTCGCTCTGTGGTACAACAAGGAACACAAGGTTTTCAAACAAAATATCGCCAACATAAAAACTGTCGGCAACAGCCAACTGCGGCTGAATCTGTAAATTAGTCGCTGTCAATACATTAACATCGGCAGATAAAATTTTAATATTCATAAGTTGTGCAATACTATCGGAAATCATTGCAAAGGACGCACCTGTATCAAACACAAATTCGCTTTTTACATTTCCTTTTGAAACAGGCACAATAAGATGATTAAACTTACTCCTAAATGATTGTAATTCAATATTTTGATGAGAACGACTAATTTTTTGTGCAGGAGTGTTTTTCAAAGTTGAAAACAAAGCGTAACTGTTTTTGTAATTCTCAATTTGGGCGCTGTCTAATACTTCAAAACAGTTTTTTATAATTTCTTCGTAATTTTGAGCAACTTGTGAGTAATTGAATTTTTGCATAGCGTCTAAAGCGTAAAAACTTAAAAGTGAGAGATTTTCACTTTGTCGGATGCTGTCGGGAGAGGTTGTTTTGTTGTAGATTTTTTTAAGTTTTTTGGCAAAATGTTCCGCTTGTTTATAATTGCCAAATGCCTGTTGCACAAACATTTGATTAAAATAAAAGGTTTTGGAACTAAGAGTTTTTTTATTTGTTTTTAAAAAATTATCTAACTGAAAAAATTGCTTGTTTTTCAATAGATTTGAACATATAGAATCATTTTGACAAAAAATTTTAACATTATTTATCAAAAATAAACAAATTAATATTATTTTCCACTTTCTCATTATTATCTGCAAAAATAATATTTTGTCCGTAAAATCTGTAGTTTCAACAAAGAATAACAACATTTTATTATTTTTGTATAATTAAAAAATTTGATGTAAATTTGCAGTCGATTTTTTAATTATTACATTATGAAAAAAATAATTTTTACAATAATAATTTTTGCCATTGGCGAGAATTGTTTTGCGCAAAATGCATTTTATAGTCAAATTGCCAACAAAGCAATTTATGCCGAACTTGGGGGTTCGGGTGTATTTATGTCGTTCAATTTTGACACACGATTTACAAAATCCAATCATGGTTGGGGCGGCAGAATTGGTGTCGGATTTGGTATTAATGACTTTAAGGAAGAATATACGGATTATTCATACGGCGAAACATACACTGATTATAATTATAGAATGCACAGTTATTATACAATTCCTATGCAGGTAAGTTATGTGTTCGGACGACCTTATTCTCGAAGTTCTTTTGAAATTGGAGGCGGAGTAACAGCTCTAACGCGCAAGGTTTCGCTCTATAATTTTAATTCCAACAAATATGGATACCTTTTGGGACATATGAGTTTTATGTATCGCATTGCGCCTCCAAGAGGTGGTTTTTCTTTTCGCGTAGGGCTTACGCCAATCATTGGCACAGGCGGAGACCTTTTTCCAATGGCAGCAGTAAGTTTTGGCTATACATTTTGAAAAAAATAAATTTGTTAAAAAAATATAAAATGGACGACTTAATATTAAAGTTAAAAGAAGAAATTATTGAAGTATTAAATCTCGAAGATTTGCGTCCCGAAGATATAGATGAAAATGCACCGCTTTTTGGCGATGGATTAGGGCTTGATTCTATTGACGCTTTGGAATTGATAGTTTTAATGGAAAAAAATTATGGTATCAAACTAAAAGACCCCGCTCAAGGCAAAGAGATTTTTAAATCGGTAAGTGTTTTATCTCAATATATCGCTGAAAATCGCACAAAATAGTCCATGATTTTATTGCATTTTCGCAGCAGAAATTCCTAAAAAACAGGTGGTGAAAATTTTATGATGGAAATCGTAATAAAAGGTATGGGAATTGTTTCAGCAATAGGAAACAACATTGCTGAAAATTTGCTGGCTTTGCGTAACAATAACAGCGGCATTGCCCTTTTGCATTATTTGAAAACCGAACATAAAGAATTTCCTGTAGGGGAGGTAAAACTCACTAACGAACAAATGATTTCGCTTTTGCAAATACCTGAGAATCAACCCACAACGCGCACTTCATTAATGGGAATGATAGCCGTCAAAGAAGCATTGCAGACGGCTGGTATTATGCCTGAAAAGTTTTCTAAACGCATTGCATTCATTAACGGCACTACAGTTGGCGGGATGGACAAAAGTGAACTTTTTTATGCTGATTTTTTACAAAATAATACCAAAAATGAATATATTGCAACGCATGATTGCGGGGCATGTACCGAAATGATTGCCGATTTTTTTGGTTTCTTTTCGCAGGTTAGCACCATTTCTACCGCATGCAGTTCTGCTGCCAATGCAATTATTCTCGGCGCTGAATTATTAAAAAACCAAAGAGCAGATGTTGTTGTTGCGGGTGGAGCAGAATGTTTGACAAAATTCCACCTTAATGGCTTTAATACATTAATGATTCTGGATAAAAATCATTGTTGTCCTTTTGATGCCGCTCGTTCAGGGCTGAATCTCGGCGAAGGTGCTGCGTACATTGTTATGGAAAGGATGGGAAAATCTAATTCGTTAGAAAAGGGTAGGGGAGAGATACTTCTTTCGGGCTATGCCAATACTTGCGATGCTTATCATCAAACAGCGACTTCGCCACAAGGAGAAGGTGCGTTTTTGGCGATGACTGCTGCGTTGAAAAACGCAAACCTTCGACCTGAGGACATTGATTATATAAATGCACACGGCACAGGTACACCAAACAACGACTTAACCGAAGGGATCGCCATTGAACGCGTTTTTGGCAATAAAATTCCACCAATTTCATCCACAAAAGCATTTACAGGGCATACTACAAGCGCAGCAGGTGCCGTAGAGGCGGTAATTTCAATTTTATCACTGCAAAATAATTTTATTCCGAATAATTTGAATTTTACAGAAAAAATGGAAGAATTGTCGTTTGCACCATATATTGACAATGCTCACGCACTATCAAAACAGTTTTCAATTAATCATGTTCTTTCCAATTCTTTTGGCTTTGGAGGAAATGACACCTGTTTGATTTTTTCTAAAAAATGATTATTGAATTTGATGTTTGAGAATTTAATTTTCTCTAAAAAAATCCAGACATTCCCAAATTTCTTTTTTTGTTGCCTGTTGGTCAATTTGAGGCTGCCCTACTTCCGTAAGTAGCACAAAATTAATGGTTTGCACAGAGTTCTTTTTGTCGTGTAACATTATATTATATAAGGTATCGTAATGCTTGCACGAAAAATTTGGCTTTCCATAATAATTCTTTATTAAACTATTAATTTTCAATAAAATATTTTTGGAAAAATTCAATTTAATAAACGAAAGATAGAGTTCACAAAGCATTCCCCACGCCACTGCATAACCATGTAAAACAGAATTTGTTTCTGCAAAAAATGCCTCAAAAGCGTGTCCGAAAGTATGCCCGAAATTCAAAGTTTTACGCAAACCTGCTTCTTTAAAATCCTGATTTATAATATTTTGTTTGAATAAAATATTTTTTTGCAAAAGCGGCTCAAGTTCTTTTAAATCAAACTTTTGTAAATCGAAATTTAAAGTTTCATACAAAAATTCATAACTACTTATTAAAGAATGTTTTAACATTTCCGCAAAGCCTGAAAGTAAATTTTTTGTATCCAAAGTTTTAAAAAAATCCACATTTAGCAATGTATGTTCCGGCTGCGCAAATACGCCGATTTCGTTCTTCAAATTCGCAAAATTTATACCTGTTTTCCCACCAAATGCTGCATCCACAGCTGCTAAAAGCGTTGTCGGTACATTTACAAAAGGCATTCCCCGCATAAAAGTTGCAGCGGCAAAACCGCCAATATCGCTCACCACTCCGCCTCCAAGGTTGATAAACAACGATTTTCTCGTTGCCTGATTATCAATTAAAAATTGCCAAATTTTTACTGCCGTTTCAAGATTTTTACTTCTTTCGCCTGCATCAATGATAATTTCCTTATAATCAATGTTTTGTAAATCTTTCTGAAGCAATGGCAAACAGAATTGATGTGTATTTTCGTCGGTAAGAACAAAAATCGAATCGGTCTGAATTTGCTCTAAAATATTTTTTAATTTAATTTTAAACTCAAAATATTCCATAATTTTTCGTTTTCAGGTGTTGGTGCAACGATTTCTATATGAGATTTGGTTACAGGATGAGTAAATTCCACTTTGCGAGCGTGCAAAGAGATGCCGCCATCGGGATTAGAACGCGCAGAACCGTATTTTAAATCGCCTTTTATCGGGCAACCGATAGCGGCAAGTTGCGCCCTGATTTGATGATGGCGACCCGTTTCAAGTTTTATTTCAAGCAAATAGTAATTATCTGATTTACAAATTGTTTGATATGTAAGCACTGCTCGTTTTGCATTTTTGTCTGCATTTTTAGCCACATAAGATTTGTTTTGTTTTTCGTTGCGCGTCAAATAATGCTCCAAACGACCTTCTGCCTGTTGTGGCGCATTTTTAACAATAGCCCAATATGTTTTTTGTATTTGCTGTGTACGAAACATTTCATTGAGCCGCTCAAGGGCTTTGCTTGTGCGTGCAAACAGGACAACGCCGCTCACAGGGCGGTCTACACGATGCGGAACGCCAATAAAAACATCGCCCGGTTTTGCATATTTATCTTTAATATACGCTTTTACAAAGTCGGAGAGTGGAATGTCGCCTGTTTTGTCGCCCTGCACAATTTCCGAACATGTTTTATTTACGGCAATAATATGATTGTCTTCGTAAAGAATTGTCATCGTGATATTTACTGTTTATTAGTTTGTAATTTTATGAATTTTCAAATTTTTCAAAGGTAAAAATATTTTTTATAAAACTCATAATATTTTTATTTTTTTACTGAAAAATAATACCTTTGTACTTTCAAATGAATTATTATGAAAAAATATAATATATTAATAATCTTGTTGTTAGGTGTTGTTTTTTCTGGAAAATCACAAATCTCGGTAGAAAATAGCGGGGGAGGCGTTGTTCCTTACACAGATTATACAGGAATTGACTATCTTGTTGTGTTTGACCAAATTACGACAAACTCAAAAATAGAATACACCGGCGAAGGGACGACTTTTGAATGGTACAAATTTTCTAATCCGACAACATCAATCAGTAATCAACAAGAAATTTGGCCAGATGGCGATACGGGCTACTTACTTGTAATTGATGGTACGCAAACGATTACAATTTGGGTGATGGATTATTCTATGACCACCGCTAAAATTGATGATATTACTTTTAATTCAAATGATGAAAATGCCTGTGAATATGTTATTTTAAATTTTTTAGGAAATATTCCTCCGCTTTCGTATCAAACTTCAAGTGGAGTTATCCATTTTATTGACAGAGATTTAGATATTTCATATACAACTCAAAATTTATCTTCTACTGCTACTTTCAGTTGTGAAACAAATCCTTGGATTACAAATGATACAATTGCTAAAACGATATTGAACTCAAATTCGGCACAAGTACCTGCTCCGCTGGTAAATACCGTTTTCAATGTATCGATGCACGACCGTTTTGGAGATGATTTGTTTATTGCACCTGTTGTTGTGCAAAGTATTACATATCAGGCTGTTGCAGTAAAAAACAAACTCATTACCGAAACGGTTACCCGTGATGCCGAAAATGAAGACCAGCGCCCCGACAATGTAAATTTTCTCGAAGGTTCGGCTCCGCTTGATATTCACTTTTGCGCCCATCCTACCGATGGGGTAAAATACAATCAATGGACTGTTTACAAAGATAATCAATTTTATCTTACGCGGAGTTCGGAAGATTTTAGGTGGACTTTCAACGATTTTGGACACTATAAAATTGTGCTTGTTTCCTCAAATCAGCAATGTTCGTACACCGATTCGGTAATTGTTCAAATCAATGAATCGGCTCTGCAAGTGCCTAATGTTTTCACTCCAAACGGAGACGGGATAAATGATGAATTTCGAGTGGCATATCGTTCATTGCGATTAGATAATTTTCAGATGGCTGTTTATAATCGCTGGGGAAATAAGATTTACACATCTACCGACCCCGAAAAGGGTTGGAACGGAAAAATCGGACAGCGGGATGCTGTTGCCGGTCCGTATTTTTATTATATAAAAGCAGAAGGTACGGACGGAAAAAAATACACGAAAAAAGGTGATATAAATCTTATCAGATAATTTACATGATATTAATTTTTTCTTATTATTAATTTAACCAAATTTATTTGGTAGATTGTTTTATTATGCGTATCTTTGCAGAAAAATATGTTTTAATTTTTTTTATAAATAATAATAATAATAATAAATTTTTAAATTTTGAATAAGTATGAGAAAGATTACTTTTTTTAAGACAATTATGCTTGCTATATTAACATTACTTGCAAGCGTATCTTATGGACAAACATCAACTATCACCATTACAATGGCAACGATAGACCCGACAAATGCTTTGGCAACGAATGCTTACAACTCTGGTGCCGAAAGGACTTGGACTCAAAACAGCGTATCTTTTGGTGGAAAAGCAATTTGTCCTAATGCAGCAAATTCACCTGTAAATCCAACACCTGCTCGCACGTACATACAGGCGCAAGCCAACAATGGTGTGATTTACAATACTACGCCTCTTCCGGGAAAAATAGTAAGTATTACTCTCAACCAAGGCGGAACTGCCCAAAGTTCTTCATGTTATGGCGGAACGGAAAGATTGGTTAATACTACTGCTGCCAACTACGACGTTACTAACGGTACAGGAGTAGGTACGGCAAATTCGGCAGGATGGACAAGTACAGATTTTACGGATACAGACTACAATTTTTTTGCTATCAAAAGGAGTACAGGTACTTCGTATTTTGAGAGTATAGTTATTGAATATGAAACTCCATCAGTATCGCAGGTTGAACTTCCTGTTATTTCTCCCTCCGGCGGAACGTTTAATGCTCCGGTTACAGTTTCTATAACTTGTGCAACAAGCGGCGCTACTATCTATTATACTACTGATGGTTCTAATCCGACAGCAACTTCATTAGAATATACAACATCGTTTGAGGTTTCAACCACAACAACCGTAAAAGCAATAGCAATGATGGCAGGAATGACCAACAGCGCAATAGCAAGTCAAACATATAACATTGTGGCTGCAGGAGAAGAGAAAACTTATTCTTTGGTAACCTCTACAGGTGACCTTGTTGCAGGGGCAAAATATTTAATTGTATCAGCATCTGACGGCAGTGCCAATGCTATGGCACAAAGAAATACTGCAAATAATAGACGAGTTGCTGCTGTAAATATAGTTTCAGGAAGTATTACAACAACTCCTGCTACTATAGATACAGATGTGGATATACCTTTTGAAATTACATTAGGAGGCAGTACAGGCGCTTGGACTTTGTATGATGAAGTTCTTGACGGTTATTTAAAAGCAAATAGCAGTACTGCGAATAATATGCCTACAACTCCCGGTGAAGCCGACTGGACAATTTCTTTTAACAGTGATAATTCTGCAGTACTTACTTGCACAACAGGTGATTTTGGTAGAAATATTATACGGTATAATAGCGCTAATACTCCTCCGTTGATGTCTTGTTATGCATCAGGGCAAAATCCGGTATATTTGTTTAAAGAAGTTTCTGAGTCTTCGGTAGAGACTCCTGTTATTTCTCCGGCAAGCGGCAATTTTGATGCTCCGATTAATGTTACAATAACTTGTGCAACGACCGGCGCTACTATCTATTATACTACAGATGGTTTAACTCCGACAGCAACTTCATTAGAATATACAACATCGTTTGAGGTTTCAACCACAACAACTGTAAAAGCAATAGCAATTTTGGCAGGAGAGAGCAGCAATGTGGCTTCGGCAACATACACATTCCCACCAACAGTACCTAATATTGCTGCATATTTAGCAAGCACACAAACAGGTAATGTTAAAATTTCAGGACCGGTTGCAGTTACTTATCAAAATGGTCAGTATTTGTTTGTACAGGATGATTCGGGTTATTTGCTTGTTTTCGGCACAATAGGTAAATCGTTTAATAACGGTGATATTATCACCGGTTTGATGGGAACACTATCACCCTATCATGGATTACCGGAAATGACAAATGCTACGGTTCCTGATGCTACTTCTGGAAGTCCAATTGACCCTTACGATTATATTCTCGCTAATTTTGTAATTTCTGACATTTCGCGTTATGTGAAAGTTTCAAACGTACAATTTACTACTGATGTCAATTTTGCATCGGCAACACCTGCAAATACAGGTTATCTTGTTTCGCCTGAAAATTTTGTGGTTTACAATAGATTCAATAACCCAATATCAGTATCGGCGGGTACGAACTACGATATTACAGGATTAATTTCTTATTTCGATGCACCACAACTTTTTTATATTTCTATCGCTCCGGCAACACCAACCGGCGATATTACATTAAGTGATATAATAAAAATATATTCAAATAACGGTAATATTGTTGTTGATAATGCAAAGGCAGGCGATAAAATTGAGGTATATAATGTTACAGGTCAAATCATTCTCAATAGTATTGCTGCCGAAGGTAAAAACACAATTACTGTCGATTCAAGAGGAGTTTTGATTGTACGCTGTGGTGATAAAATCAGCAAAATTATCTTATAAAGGAAATTATTGTTTTAATTTTCATAGTTAATTTTTAAAAAAATAATATTAAAAGGTTGTTCTGAAAAGGACAGCCTTTTTTGTAATTTGTAATGATACAAAGACGAGTTTTGTTGGCAATCGGTAGTTTGGCAATCAATTTGATTTTTGAAGTTCTTTTGCCAATTGCTTAATGCTCTTATTCAGAACGGGATGTTGCAATTCGGGTGCAATTTCGGCAAGCGGAATGAGAACAAAATTACGTTTATGCAACAGAGGGTGTGGAATTGTAAGATGAGGTAAATCAATTATTTGATTATTATAAAAAAGAATATCAATATCAATGATGCGGTCGGAATATTCTACGTTTTGGGTTTTATCAATTCGTCCAAGTAAGTGCTCAATTTGTTGAGTAGTTTTAAGTAATTCAAGCGGTTGCAGTGATGTCTCAAATTCAGCGGCAACGTTCATAAACTCATTTTCCGATTCAAATCCCCATGCCTTTGAAATATACAAATCAGATATCTTTACACATCGCCCTACGCTCTTTTTTAGTAATTTAATTGCTTTTGAAATATTTTTTCTGCGCTCTCCGAGATTTGTCCCTATACTCAAAAATATTGTTGCCATAAATTTACATTTATCATTTTATCGGTCAAATGTCAAACATTCTTATATATTATTTTTACAAAAAAAACAGGCATACATACTTGTATATGCCTGCTCTTTTTACGGCATTGATTTACGAATAATTATTTTTTTTTCGTAATCAACGACCACAGCCATAACAAAATTATCGCACCTACGACGCCATACACAATAGCACCCACATATCCTGAAAGTCCCAAGTGCAGTTTGACACCGAGTAGCCAGCCGCCAAGCCAACCACCGATGATACCGATAATTATGTTCCACAATAAACCCGAACTGGCGCCTTTAAAAATTTTGCTTCCGAGCCAGCCGCATATTGCTCCAATTACTAATGTTACAATTATTTCCCACATAATTTTATAGTATTAATTAATTAAAAATTTGTTTGCAAATATAAATAAAATTTTTGGATTACACACACATACAGATAAAAACTAGTTTAAATGTTTTTTTTATTTCCCAAGGCGATGCCATTGGGCTGAATTATATTGGGCTTACAGCCCGCAAATACGTAATTCATTTCCGGATTGCTTCGCCGCTTGCAGCGGATCGCAATGACGTATGTTCACCTTGTTTGATGTCATTGCGAGGCGTTAGCCGAAGCAATCCATCCCTTTTACGTCATTGCGAGGCACGAAGTGCCGAAGCAATCCAGAAAACCTAAATCCTAACCAATCATTATTCCTTTACAAATTTGCCTGCCTTACTGTCGACTTTGATAAAATAGATGCCGCTTGGCAATGCGGAAACATTAATTGTTGCGCCGCCCGTAGGGGCAGGTGTAAAACCTGCCCCTACGACCATTACGATACGTCCTGACAAATCGGAGATTACCACATTTTCAATTGTCAATGCTCCACTCTCGATTGTCAATTCGTCTTTGACGGGATTGGGATAAATTTTCAATCCTCCCGCGTCCGTGTCATATATTGAATATTTTACAATGATGGCGTCATCCCAGCCTTTTCCCGTAACGCCCGCCCAGTCGCCGTTTCCGAAAGAAACTGAACTAGAATACCCTGCGGCAACGAAGCCGTCCGATACGGCTGTTACGGAACGATTGTAATCAAAATCGCTGCCTCCGAAATTCTTTTTCTACACCACATCGCCGTTGTTGTTGTATTTTACAAGGATGGCATCACGCTTGCCTTTTCCCGCAATGCCCGCCCAATCGCCGGTTCCAAAAGAACCATCACCGGAATACCCTGCGGCAACGACGCCGTCCGATACGGCTGTTACAGAATAATAGTCATCAATACTGCTTCCGCCGAAATTCTTTTTCCACACCACATTGCCGTTGTTGTCGTATTTTACAAGGATAGCATCTTCGTTGCCTTTTCCTGTAACGCCCACCCAGTCGCCGGTTCCGAAAGAACTTGACCACCCTGCGGCAACGATGCCGTCCGATACGGCTGTTATGGAATTATAGTAATCATTACCGCTGTCGCCGAAATTCTTTTTCCATAGTACATTGCCGTTATTGTTGTATTTTACAAGGATGGCATCATCGCTGCCTTTTCCCGCAACGCCCGCCCAGTCGCCGGTTCCGAAACCAGAAGACCACCCTGCGGCAATGATGCCGTCTGATACGGCTGTTACGGAAGTATAGTAATCACCACCGCTTCCGCCGAAATTCTTTTTCCATAGTACATTGCCGTTGTTGTCGTATTTTACAATGATGGCGTCGCCTTTTCCCGCAACGCCCGTCCAATCGCCGTTTCCGAAAGAACTTGGATAAGAATACCCTACGGCAACAACGCCGTCCGATACGGCTGTTACGGAATAATAGCAATCCTCATCGCTTCCGCCGAAATTCTTTTTCCATATCACATTGCCGTTGTTATCATATTTTACAAGGATGGCGTCATCGGCGCCTTTTCCCGCAACGCCCGCCCAGTCGCCGGTTCCAAAAGAACCTACATTAGAATATCCTGCGGCAACAATACCGTCCGATACGGCTGTTACGGAATAATAGTAATCAAAATAGCTGCCGCCGAAATTCTTTTTCCATACCACATTGCCGTTGTTGTCGTATTTTACAAGGATGGCGTCAATGTAGCCTTTTCCTGCAACACCTGCCCAGTCGCCGGTTCCGAAAGAACTTTCATAAGAATACCCTGCGGCAACGACGCCGTCCGATACGGCTGTTACGGAATAATAGCCATCATCATTGCTTCCGCCGAAATTCTTCTCCCACTGTACATCTTGCGCCCAAGCGCTCATGCTTGCCATTAAACCTACGAGGCAGATTGCTGCTGCAATCACATACCTCAAATTGAAAATTTTTTGTTTCATTTTTGTAAAAGATTATTGAATTAAAATTGAAAGTGCAAAGTTAGAAAAAAAATTATGAATTATGAATTATGAAATTTTTAAGATTTAATGTTTAAAGTTTCCGGATTGCTTCGGCACTTTGTGCCTCGCAATGACGGGATAAAAGTAGTTGTTTCGGCTAACGGCTCGCAATGACGTCAAATCCCGTGACAGTACGTCATTGCGAGGCACAAAGTGCCGAAGCAATCCGGAAATCCTAATTCCGTTTCCAAGGCGTTGCCATTGGGCTGGGTTATAATGGGCTTACAGCCCATTATTTTCTTGTTTACATTCGTTTGAAAACGAGTGAAATTTGGTTTTATGTTTTTAACATAAATATTCTACGTTAAAAACGCTCTACCATTAGCCCCATCGTTGCAAATGAGGGGCAGCAAAGGCAGTTAATATTTTTCAAAAATTTTGATTCCACTTCTTTTTTCAAAAAAACAGCGGCAAAGGTACATATTATATTTTATTTTACAAAAATATATGAAAATGGCTTTTTACTGCATGATTTAATGATTTTTTAGTACTTTTGGCAAAAAATTATTTAATTCAAAAACATTTTTTTTTAATGAAATCCATAAATATTTGTTTCTCTCCTGCTTTATATCCTTATTATTCTCAAAATGATGATAAAACACTTGTTGTAGTTGTTGATGTTTTTCGAGCAAGCACTACAATTTGTGCTGCTTTTGCAGCGGGAGCGGTGGCAGTGTGTCCGGTAAAATCCTTGAATGAGGCAGTGCAAGCAAAAGCGCGCGGCAGTTTAGTTGCTGCCGAACGCAATGCCGACAAATGTGATTTTGCTGATTTTGGAAATTCACCTTTTGATTATACGCCTGAAAAACTGTACGGGAAGACTCTGTTTTTTACATCTACAAACGGTACTTCTGCTATTGAAACCGTTAATAATTCGAATTCTGCGGAAATTATTATTGGTGCATTTGTTAATTTACAGGCGGTTGCCGATTTTTGCATAGAAAGGGGAAAAAATATATTAATCCTGTGTGCCGGATGGAAAAATCGTTTTAGTATTGAGGATACGCTTTTTGGGGGCGCTTTGATTGAAATTCTTATAGCAAGCGGCTATTTTACTGCAAATTCCGATTCTGCTTATGTTTCACAAATTCTTTGGAAGCAGGCAAAAGACAATATTTTTAATTTTTTAAAAGATACGGAACATTTTTCGCGGCTTAAAAATAGAGTTTTGGATAACGACATTCACTTTTGTTTACAAAAAAATACAATAAATCTTTTACCAATCTTCAATAAATCGAAAAATCTGATAGAGTTATGCTCTGTGGGGTAGTATTTTCCAAAAAAACATGGAAGATAAATATTTTGCCTTCCATGTTTGAAATTTTATAATATAAAGTAAAAAAACTATTGCACTGTTATTTTTTCTGTTCGCATTTCACCTTGTTTGGTTTCTATTTTCAAGATATAAGTTCCAGGTTCATTGGGCGCATATATTGTATTTATGCCATTTGTTAATTGATATTGTGCAACTTGAACTCCTAAAACATTCCAAAGGGTTGCCCTTTTGCCGTCTGCAAAAATTATCGTAATAGGTTGATATGGCGATGCGAGTGTAGGGCGAACCGTCAGGTATTGGTTTTCATTATAAATCGGCTGAACGGCACATGTGAAAAGTTTAACTCCATCATCGATTCTGGTAAGCAAAACGCGATAATATGCTGTAGTATCAAGTACTTCACCTTTGGCACCAACATAGAGATACGAGCCGTTTTCGTTTGGAATTGCTTCACCGTCCTTATACCATTGGTAAGACGACCATTGGTAGCCGCCGTTAAAATTCTGATTTAACAAAGCCAATACATCGTTCCATCGTTGTGTAATTACTGATGAGGCATACAAAACTGAAAATTCGTATTTAAAATCTTTTTGCATATTTCCATCTGATAATCGTACCGTTGCAGTATAATAGTTCGGGCGGACGTCGGTGGGCATAGGAATTGGTATGCTTTGATCAACAATTACTTGGTTTATTTGATCAACGAAACCGGCAGCATGTGCTTTGTTATCAAAAAGTACAGAATAAGTAGTTGCTCTGCCGGCAACTACATCAAAATTAATATCAAATCTCGGTTCGTCGGCGCATATTTCGTTAAGCGTGGAAAAGTCAACCAATATTTCATTAACGGTAAGATAGAGATTTACCGTACTGTCACAACCATACATATTTGCATTAGGCAAGGTTACCGAATAAAAGTAATCTCCCAATTCACTCTGCGGAGGTAAATTGAAAGGAGGAACGGTATATGCCTCTCCACCATTGATTGTATCAAAAACTATCGTATCCGATGAGGTAATATAAGGGATAACAACATTAAATGTATCAATGCTGCAACTAATTGAGTCTCGGAAAAGTATTTGTTGAGTGCCTACGGGAACTGTTCCGGAATAATTATTAGCATGATGCCAACTGTTTCCATCATCAACACTTAATGAAAGAGCAGGGCTTCCTTCATTATTATTTATCGAAACGTTTAATATTCCTGTCGGAGAATCACAAGTTGATTCAACGCTGAATTGTGGCGGAGTAGATATTTTATCATAAACATAAATAGTTTTGGTCACTGCGTTTGCTTCTGAGCAATATTCTACCGTTACATTAATATTAAAATCGCCGCCATTGACAGTAACAGGAGAATTTACTATATATGGAATATTAATCGAAGATGTTCCAGGGGGAACTGTAATGCTTGTGGGCAAAGGGCTGCCGTCAGGAGAAACAACATCATTAACCGCTGCACCCGAATACGACAAGGTAACAGCAACTTCACTTGGGAAAGGGAACAAGTTTATAGTAAATGAATTTTGTTCGCAACCGGCAAATACATTATCCATATTTTCAATTCCGGCGCCTGCATTAACCACTTGAGATCCCAAATCCAAACTGCCGGCAAGCAAAAATACACCTGAGCCATACTTATTGTCACTAACATTTGCGATCGCTAATTTCAAATGATAGGTCTGACCAGGAATAACAGTTACTGGTGCTGTGGGCAGCAGAACAGTACGTCCATTAAAATTAGTATAAGTGTTACCTGCTCCATCCACATAGTATTGCAAATTTACAGCAGAGCAACTAATATAATAGGCAGGATGTACAGTGTTAATGGATACCGGCGTGGTACTGTACGGAAGAAGGGCAATATTTTGATTGCCGGAAATGCCAGGACCTGAAATAAAAAATCCGAATACATCATTATAAGAACTGCAACTAAATACGGGATACTCTTTGGAGGCAAAAATATATTGAAAACTTAAATGATCAGTGTACGGAATCATATCAAATTCCAATTTGGTTACTGTGTGTATATTTCCACCCGGTATTAATGATGCCAAATCAGAGTCGTATCCACTCTCTCCTCCGTCCATAGTATTATTATCTGAGTTAGGTCCTTCAGCTTCATAAGCCTTGCCTGTGCACATTAAAAGACCTGATACCATACCGAGTCCGTCCATTGTGCCGTTGTCGAAATATGCCAGCGACCTATCAGTTGTTGAAGTCCACGAACTGCCATTCCATCCAAGTCCTTGATGGGTAACATTAGATACTAAACACTGACCTCCTTCAACAAAAACATTTTTTACCAATTCATCGGGAGTATAAGTGTTATAAGGACTTGTTTGATTAATATGAATGCTTGGAATAGTTGCCGCAGGGGTTTGTAGTGTAGTAATTGTAACATCTTCAATACTGCCCGAAAGGTCTGTTGTTTGTACGTTGTTTGTCCATAAAAACACGAGCTTTGCCAACGAACCGTTTCCTGAAACCCGGAATGAACATTGCTGCGGGAAAGACGTTTTGCGCGACACCTGATATTTTTGATATTGCAACGCTGCCGCCGGTGCAACAGAACTTTGCGTTGCCCAATCGGAAATATTTACCGAAGGATTGTCAACCCAATATACACGCAATGCATCAAAAGGGCTACCCCAATCGTAGTCAAGTTCTCCTGTTACTTTCCAATAAAAAGTAACAATATATTCTTGCCCTGCAACAGTATTAAATTCTCTGTACACAGGAGTAGTACCGTTTTCCTTTGCCAAGCAAATGAGAGAATTCGAAGTAGTGTTTTCAATAACCCATTTATTTGTGGTTACCGAACTTGGAATTACCCATTTGGAATTTTCGGCTGCGTCATCAAAATTGCAAGAATAAGGAATTGTCGCAATTTGTGCATTTACTGTCATAAAAAATGATAACAGCAACATAATCAATATGTTAAATTTTATTTTCATATTATAAAATATTTTTACTTAACCTGTTTTAAAGTATTTCGCAAAGTTAAGATTTTTTTTTTTTAAAAAACCAAATAATATCAAAAAAAATATTTTTATATAAATTACATTTTTAGATTACACAAATAATTATTTTTTTTGGAAAAATATAAGGGTACGAAAAATTTATTTATATAAATCGTAATTGAAGGTTACACATAATGTATTCGTATTTCATTGAATATTAATACTTTATGGTATTTATTTGTGTGATTAATTATTAGAAATTATATAATAAAAAAGCAGATTATGTCTATTTTATATTTTTAATTAGTTGCAGCACCACATCAGCCGCTTTTTCTGAAGGAAGTTTATCTGTGGGCTTTAATTTGAGTAATTGTTCACATGCTTGAATAATTTGAGTTTTACATTTTTCACTATTTTTAAAAAAAGAAAGTATTTCCGGCACAATTAAATCAGCTTTGCAATTGCGTAACACAAATTCGGGAATAATAAATCTATCAGCAAATATATTTATCAGGTTTGCGTATTTAGTAACAGCTAAAAACTCGACTATTGCGTTTGTTAGTGGATTAAAAGTGTATCCGATAATGTGTGGGGTATGGCAGGCGGCAAGTTCTAACGAAACGGTTCCAGATGCAGCAATTGCACATTCACTCACATAAAATGCCTCATAGCGGGATTGTTGCCCCAAAATTATTTTATAGGGAATATTAGTATTTTTAAAATACTCATTTATTTCATCTTTGAGATTTTCAACCGAAGGTATTAGCAAAAACAAATTCTCTATTTCGTTGTTCAGCCGTTTAACACTTTCAACAAAAATTGGTGCAAGGCGGTTCACCTCGTTATGGCGGCTGCCTGGCAACACACAAAGGACATGCGCATCTTTTGGAATTTCAAATTTTTTGCGTAAAAATGGAATATCTTTTGGCAAATCGGCAGTAGTTTCAATTACGGGATGCCCAACAAAAGTGCAATCCAAGCCATATTTTTCAAAATAAGACGGTTCGTAAGGCAAAAGTGTCATCAAATGTTCAATAAGGTGCGCCGCTTCCTTTGCTCGACCTCTTTTCCAAGCCCAAACCTGCGGTGCAACATAATGAACTTTGGGTATTTTACATTTTTTCTTTTTTAATTTTTTTAAAATAGAATTAATAAACCCCCAACTATCAACGGTAACGATCACATCTGGCTGCACTTTCTCAATGTCGAAGAAAATTTGGTTGCGGCAACGTAAAATCACAGGCAATTTTGGTATAACCTCAAAAGCACCCATCACAGAAAGGTCTTTTATATTAAATAAAGAATGAAAACCTTCGGCTTTCATTGTCTCGCCTCCAGTCCCGAAAAATTCAGTTTGAGGATACCTTGCTCTAATGGTTTTCATCAGACGAGACGCTAATATATCCCCTGATGGTTCTCCTACAATAAAATAAACACAAAGTTGTCTCTCTTTCTCAGCAGACAATTTTGATGATTGCGATGGATTACTTTTTTTCACAATATTCAATTAATTCATTAATTTTCATGATGCAAAATTACATTAGATTTTTGAATTACAGATATCAGAATGATAAATTACCATTTTTCTTTATTTTTGCATTTTGGCAATCAGGGCAGTAAAGGGTGATTTTTATTGTCATATTACAAAAATACAACTTTATGTCCTGATTACTAAATCTTTATAACAGCATACTTTTTAAAGCACCACAAAAAAATTTATTATATGAATTATTTGGGGCAATTGTGATAATTTTATTTTTTATGGTTTATTTTTTAGTGCAGTACAAAAATCATATTCAGTAAAATTATTGTTAAATACGATAGCAGTAATTATTCCACCGATAATGATTAGTACCATTGCCACAATCACTCCTGTTCGTAAGGTTTTTTCCTGCAATAATTTCAGTTTTCATGATAAACAGAATAAATGATAAAAAAAATCATTGTTCTGTAAAATATTGATAATCACGTAAAACGGTTTCAATATATGCACGGTCGTTCATAGAGGGATTTATTTGAGAAATGGTCTGTTCTATTTTTTGGCGCAGTTTTTTAATTGTTTCCACATCATTAATAGTACGAGCGCGGGAGTATGCCTCTCTAATAATGCGCACATCATTATCGGACAATTGCAGAACCTGCGTAAAAACGGGCTGATAATCTTGCACAATTCGTTCAAAATCAGGGCGTTGATTAAAATGCTGAACTTGTGTAGAAATCACGACTGTTTTAGCCACAAGGTCTGCAACACGCTGACGCTTTTCCGAAGCCAGCATCACAACCAAACCCACAATATTGTAAAACATTCCGTCCACGAATCCAAGAAGCCAGCGCACAAAATACGTTCCGAAACTTGCCTCTATTCCATCTTCACGCACTATACGAATCCCTACAATACGTTTACCCGGAGTTTGTCCTTCCCAAAAATACGGAAAAAGGAGTTGATACATAGATATAATCAATAACATTGTAAGAACTAAAATTACAATTAAAACATTTCCAGTATCACCGTGAAAAATTGTATTGTTTGACCCTATTGCTGCAAATATTAATATCATAATTATTGCAAAAAGTCCTACAAAAAGCCAGTCGAGCAGGCGCGCACCGATACGACTACCTACTGAGGCAAGAGAATAATTGATATTTACATTTTGAGCAGTGTTTATTTGAGGCATAAATTATAGATTAAAATGTTTATATATAATGTTTTGAGTGAATCTTATTTTTTTTTAATTTTTAATTTTTGAATTTGCTGCTGCAAGTTTTCAATTTCTTTATCCTGATTATAAATTGTTTTCAAAAGTTCATTCAATTCTTCATTTTCAATAGTTGTAGGATATTGTTCATCAACCCGTTCCAAAAAGTCGGCAAGAATATTCATATAATTGATAAATGCGTCGTATGGGCTTTCAAAACGATTTTCAAAAGTATCCGTATGACTCATAAAACGAAAATATTCACTTGTTTGCAACACGAGCCAGTCGCGCAGCAGCGGCTTGTCGGTACAAAGATGGACGCGCTCTGAAACAGCATAAAGTTTATTCAGCGCTTCCTGCTGAAGGTCGTTACCTGTCCAAGAAGTCAGGTTTTTGTCACTTCCCGCCCAACTCATTGGATAAGGAACAAACAATGCTCCGGCAGAATCGTTGGTTTTAGTAATTTCACTCGGTGTTGCAAAATTAATACCCTTCTCAAAAGCAAATACAGGCAATGATTTTAAAAAATTAAAAATTCCCGAATCGGCAACATTGAAAATCCCAAACGCCTCATAACCCATCCAAATATTAATAACTGCCTCTTTTTCGGGGAGAGCGGCAATCCATTTGATATAGGTTTCTGCTTTTAATGGAAAATTCAACCATGTGCGGTCGGAAAATCGAAAAGAAATATCGTCGCTAAGTTTAAAATTGCGAACCAGCAGTTTGAGTTTGTTTATCGTGGCATGATTGTACACATAATTGGGACTTTTCCAGCCCATAACGTGTTTTGCCTCGTCAATTAACATAGTTTTAAATCCCAAACGGGCAACCATTTCGCCTATTTCGTCGGAATAAATCAATTCGGAATTACATAATGCAGAAGGTTTTTTGCCGAAAAGGGTTGTTATTTTTGCAGAATGCTGTTTTACTTGAATTTCAAACTCTTCTGCATTGAAAACAGAAGCCAAAGAGTGTGAATACGGCTCTGCTAAAAACTCAACGCAGCCGGTTTTTGCCAATTCCTGAAAACTCTCAATAACTTCCGGTGCGAAATTTTCAAACTGGTCGAGGGCGATGCCCGAAATAGAAAACGCGCAATGAAAATTGCCGTCACTTTGGCGAATCATTTCCAAAATTGCCTGATTAGCAGGTATATACGAGCGCAAAGAAAAGTTTCGAATGCGCTCTTCGCTTTGAAAATCATCATAATAGTAATGGTCAAAACCGATGTCAAAAAAACGATAACGCTTCAATTCTATCGGTTGATGGATTTCAAAATAAAGGCAAATGTTTTTCATCAAATATTTTTTTGCAAATTTACATGATTTTTTTCAATTTTAATACAATTTAAATTTTACCCAAATTTTACAAGTGGGAAATTGCTGTTTTTCCAAACATTCAAACTTTTCAAAAAAATACAGGACTGCCTCATTTTTTAGACAATCCTGCATTAAAAACATTTTTGGTATTATATTAAAAAGTATGCTAATTTTAAACAAATGTCACACCGCAATCTTCTTAAAACAGCAGAGACGCAACCTTTAGCGTCTCTACAATTCTTGGCACAAGTTTTTTTAACTTGCACTAAAACAGAGATAAGCATATCTATTGTTTTAATATTTGATTTATCTCGATTTCATTTAGACCTGTTGCCTCACACACTTCATTCTTTGACATACCTTTTGCTAACAGATTTTTGGCAATGATTACGGCTTTTTTATGTTCGCCAATGGCTTCGCCTTCTAACAATCCTTCTGCTAATCCTTCGTTTTTGGCATCTTTTAAGGCACTGCGCTCGGTCATTGCGGCTATCTTCCACTTGTCGTAACTTTCTAACTGCGCTTTGCTATATGCCGCCTTCTCGGTATATTGGACGGCTTCACGAGTCAGTTCGTTTTCCAACAACTCCTTAGGAACCTCTGTCGTGCTCTCGTTAATCTCTGTGAGAAACCGCAACCAAAGGTCGCGTAACTTTTTTTCTGCAAAATTTTTGGGCTTAAACTTAGGCAACTCAACAAA
>WQYU01000014.1 GCA_009781075.1 Paludibacter sp.
CAAATTTGAAGGTCTCATTCATCACTCTGACAGAGGCGTTCAGTATTGTTCTTATTCTTACGTTAATCAATTGAAAAAGAATAACATAGATATAAGTATGACCCAAAGCGGAGACCCATTAGAAAATGCTACGGCTGAAAGAGTAAACGGTATCGTAAAAGACGAGTATTTGCTTAATTATCAATGCAATAATATTGATGAAGCAAGAGTTCATTTATCTATGGCTGTTTGGCTTTACAACAATGAGCGTCCTCACAGCAGTATTGGCAATCTTAACAAAAAAAGTGTAAACTTTTTTCAGGACGAGACAAAACAGGTATTAAAATAGATGATGATGAATTTGAAAAAATAAATTTAAAACGATATAAATTCCACGGTGAATGGAATTATATTATACGACCAAATTAAGAATTTAATTTATTGACATGCCCTAAGTAAAAACGATTTAATAAAAGTTAACTATATTTTTATATATTTTATATTGTGTGATAGAATATTATTAAAATTATTGTAACTTTGCAGCGTTTAAATTTTTACGAAACTTATAAGATTTTATTTATAATGAAAACAAAGATAATATTATTTTTTAGTTTTTCAGTAGTTTGTAACGGGATTTTGTTTGCTCAAAAAAATGATCCTATATTAATGACAGTAGGTGCGAGCAATGTACCACTTTCGGAATTTGAGTACCTGTATAATAAAAACAATGCAGGGGATGTTGTCGACAAAAAAACTCTTTCCGAATATGTTCAGATGTTTGAGATTTTCAAACTCAAGGTTGAAGATGCTAAGACACAGGGGCTTGATACTACTGCTTCATTTAGAACCGAGTTTGGGCAATATCGTAATCAGTTGGCACAGCAATATCTGACTGACGATGCCTCGCAAAAGGCAGTAGAACTTCAAGCTTACAATAATATGAAAGAGGACTTGGATGTAAGCCATATTTTAATTTCGCTACCGCTGCAGGCAACGCCAGCTGACACTTTGGCGGCATACAAAAAAGCACTTGCCGCTTTATCTGCGTTGAAAAACGAACCTTTCGACTCGGTTGCCAAACGTTTTTCGGACGATAAAATGGTGCAGCAAAATGGAGGACATTTTGGTTGGCTAACGGCTTTTTCTACTATTTATCCTTTTGAGAAAGCGGCTTATGCACTCAAAGCGGGTGAAATTTCGCAACCCGTTCGCTCGCAAGTCGGTTATCATATTATTAAAGTAAATGCACGTCGACCTGATGAAGGAGAGGTTCAAGTTGCGCACATTTTCAAAGCATTTGACAAGAATAATTCTGAGAGAAATTTGGAAAACGAAAAATTGATGGATTCCATTTATAACCGTCTGCTTGCAGGCGACGAGTTTGGAAAATTGGCAAATACATATTCTGACGACAGAAGCACTGCCCAAAAAGGCGGTGAGTTGCAGCCATTCCACACCGGACAAATGATGCCTGAATTTGAGCAACAAGCATTTGCACTAAAAAATATTGGTGATATTTCAAAACATTTTACAACTTCCTATGGTTTTCATATTATCAAACTTGTGGACAAAAAACCGCTTGGAACTTTTGATGAACTTAAACCTCAAATAGAACGCCAACTTCAACGCGACGAGCGTTCGCAGGCTGGAAGAAATGCTTTTATTGCAAATCTTAAAGCAAAATATAAACCTGTTATATTGACTACAAATTTGGCTAATTATTATCCATTTGTAAATACTGATGGTACGAATTATCCGCTTGATACTGTTTTTTTCAAAAAAACGGAAAATTTTGACAAGCCGATTCTAAAACTTAACGGAAAAACATACACACAGGCAGATTTGAACATTTATATGAAAACGTATTATATGACTCAAAAAAGATTACCGCAAGATATTATTGCCGACAAAGTTAATGAATTTCAGGGACGTAAGTTGCTTGATTTGGAAGATGCCCAATTAGAGACAAAATATACTGATTTTCGCAATTTGGTACGCGAATATCATGATGGTATTTTACTTTTTGATGTTTCAAATAGTGAAATTTGGGAGCGTTCCCAGACCGATACAACGGGTTTGGAGCAATATTTTGCACAAAATAAAGATAAATATGTATGGGATACACCTCACTATAAGGGAACGGTAGTTTATTGCCGGGACTTGGACACATACCAAAATGCAATAAATATTTCCCATGAAAATCAACAATGCGAAGCGGAACTACTTGCATTAAATAACGACAGTGTGAGAGCCATTCGACTTCAACAAGGTCTGTTCGCCCCGGGCGATAATAAAGAAGTAGATAAACTGGTCTTTGAAAATATTGATAATTATGAGCCTGATGAACAGTTTCCATATTCATTTCTCATTGGTAAGGAACTTATAGTGCCGGAGGATTATACCGATGTTCGTTGGCAGGTATCTTCTGATTATCAGGAACTTTTGGAAACAAATTGGGTAAATAGATTACGTGCACAATATCCTGTGAAAATTGATGAAAATGTATTGAAATTGGTAAAAGAAAATTAACCGTTTTGGTAAAAATTTATGTATAAAAAATATTTAATTATTTGTGCATCAGTATTTTTGATAATCACAAACAATATCTCTGCGCAGAATAATATTATCGATGAGATAATTTGGACTATCGGCGATGATGTAATTTTGCGTTCCGATGTTGAAGAATATAAAAAAGATGCACAGCGTAGCGGACAAACTATTGAAGGAAATGAAGATTGTATTATTCCCGAACAAATTGCCATTCAAAAACTTTATTTGCATCAAGGAGACTTGGACAGTATTACCGTTGATGAACGCACTGTAACGCAGGAGACAGAATATCGTTTGAATAATATAATTTCACAAATCGGCTCACGCGAGCGAATGGAAGCATATTGGGAGAAACCTTACAACGAAATTCGAGATGAGATGCGCCAATTTGTCCACGACCGCATGATAATTCAGCAAGTACAACGCAAACTCGTAGGCAACATTGCCCCAACACCTGCCGAAGTGCGTAGATATTTTAACGGATTGTCAACAGATAGCCTCCCTACGGTGCCAACACAAGTCGAATTACAGATTGTGAGCATTCAGCCGCCGGTGCCAATCGAAGAAATTAATAGGACCAAAGAACGTTTACGCGAATTTGCCGACCGTGTCAATAATGGTGAAGCGGATTTTTCGATGCTTGCCCGACTCTATTCCGAAGATGCGGAGACAGCAAAGCGTGGGGGAGAAACAGATTTTTTCGGAAGGGGAATGATGACTCCGGAATTTGCAAATGTAGCTTTCAACTTAACGGATCCTACCAAAGTTTCACGAATTGTTGAAACAGAATACGGTTTTCATATCCTGCAATTAATAGAACGACGTGGTGACCGTGTAAATGTACGTCATATCCTTCTCAAACCTCATGTAACAACAGAAGATCGCCAAGAAGCGATTCATTTGCTTGACTCGGTTGCCAATCAAATTCGTGAAGGGAAAATTACTTTCGAACAGGCTGTAGTACGTTTTTCAACTGATAAAAATACAGCGCTTAATGCAGGATTGATGATGAACAATAAAACAGGCTCCTCAAAATTTGAATATCAGCAGTTGCCTTCGGAAGTGGCAAAAGCGGTATATAGTATGAAAACTAATGAAATTTCCGATCCATTCACAATGATTGATGCAAATATCAACAAGGAAGTGGTAACAGTGGTAAAACTCAAAGCGCGCACTGAAACGCACAAAGCAAACCTGATTGACGATTATCAATTATTAAAAAATATTTTTGAAAGCAAAATGCAAGACGATTTTCTCAAAAATTGGATTGCTAAAAAGCAAAAAGAAACTTACATAAGTATTGATCCCGAATGGGCAAATTGCGAATTTCAATATCCTGGATGGATTAAGAAATAAAAAAAAGGCAGGTTTTTACCCGCCCTTTTTTTATTGCGTTTGCAATTTGAAGTTAATCGGAATAGAGTAATAAACTCTAACAGCGCGCCCATTCTGACGCCCCGGCTGGAACTTCGGCAGCGACTGCACTACTCGTACCGCTTCGTTTTTCAAACTTTCATCAACACCACGAAGTGCCTGCACGTCTGACACTGAACCATCTTTTTCAACAACAAAACGAACAGAAATTTTTTCCTGTACCCCATTTTCTTGAGCAATAGTTGGATAACGAATATGATCATTAACCCATTTGTACAATTCACTGATTCCTCCTGGAAATTCAGGCATTTGTTCTACCGCATAGAAAACTTCTTCTTTTTTCGGCGGCTCTACAATAACTTGTTGTGCATCAAGTTCTTCTTTGGTAATAGCGTTTAAGTCGTCTGTTCCCTTCACATCGAATGCACCAACTTGTACATCAGCCTTTTCTACCTCTTCTGTAGTTTTCTGTAAATTTTCGTCTGTTATTTCGCTTGCATCAACCATTTTTGGCGGAACAAACTGAATCGTTGTTTTTAGAGGTGGTGGTGGCGGCGCCTCCGGCTTTATAAATTCATCATCCGGCTTTGTGTCATCCTTGTCCTGCAAATTGGCAAGTGCAAGGGTGTCACTAAGACCATCCCGCTCAATAAAAGCTTTGCGCACCGTACTGTATATCATTGGCACAACTGCAATTAGTGCCGCTGCTATCAATACAAGTATTATAGCCCAGACATGGCGTTTTGAAGAATCAAGACGCATTTGATATGCACCATACGCTTTATTCCTTTTTTCAAAAACCATATCCGACCATTCCTGAGAATTCATTTGAATGTCTTTTGCCATAATTATTTTTATTTTAAAAATTAAACATTATTATTTGGGTTTCGGAACTCGCCCAGCCTGCTGACTCAATGCACCCTTTTGCTCATAATTATTTACAAGAAAATTATCACCCTCGGACATCGGAATAATTGAATACCTGCCGATTGCGCAAATCTGCATTTCATCAAGTACAGACACAAGATTGTCGAATGTTGAACTTTCCGTTGGCTTTATCATTACATTCCACGCATCTTTGGCTGCCTTAACCTCTGTAGATAATCGCTGATATACCGAATCGGCAATCTGCTTGCGCGAAAGTTGGTCGCGCAAATTAGCTACTTTTATGGCTGCCTTTTTGTTGTTATCAACCAATAATTTTCTTAGACCGGTAGGAGAATAATCCGTTTCTTTTAAAAATTGATAATTGGAATAAGAATCATCTGTGAGTTTTCCAATATAATAATAACATTTATTATCAGCCCCAAGAATTAACGTAACAGTTTTCGATTCGTCAATAACAGGTCGGTCTATATCCTCTATTTTGTCCGGTTCCTTAGCAGGCACAACCAAACTCATCATCTGTGGCTTACTCAATGTTGTACAAAACATAAAGAATGTAATCAACAACATATTCATATCCACCATCGGTGTAAAATCTACTCGCAGCGTTCTTTTCTGCGGTTTACCTTTTTTATGTTCATCACTGCCGGTATTTATTTCTGCCATTTTCTTTTTCCTTTCTTTTTTAAAGTTAAACCAAATTAATTGTCAGCCAAAATATTCGGCATTGTTTTCAATGTTGTCAGCAAATTGAAACGGTTAAGATGAAGTTCCTGCAAAATTGATATAACAGGCTCAACGTAAATATAAGGCGTACCTTTATCTGCTTTTACCGCAATGTTATATGTCTTTGCATAGTCTTTTCCCTCGTTTGCTGCAACGCTTATCGCATACTGAAGCCACTGTTTGAGTTCATTACGCGCACTGTCGGTCGAAAGAGCGTGCGTCTTCAAATATTCATCCTGCTGCATCATCGGCGAACTCAAATATTGAGTCATAATCTCTTTATTAATTGGAATGCCGATAGGCGTAGGATTCTTAAAAGAATTCATCTGCTCTTTGGTGAAAGTGATGTTATAATCCTGTGCAATTTTATTCAAAATGGCTTCACGGTCATTCGGACGGTCAAAATTCACATACGTTTTCCCATCAGGGCGTATGAGAATAGTAGTAATGTACGCATCCGGAATTTTGATTTCCATTACCGAACCGGGCGATTGAACCATAATCGGCTCTTTGGGTAAAAAAGTCGCCGTACTCATAAAGAACGTAAGCAGAAGGACAGTAACGTCACTCATTGCCGTCATGTCAATAAACGTACTGTGTTTTTTCTGTTTTACTTTTGACATTTTCTTTCCTTTTTAATATTACTAATTTTGGAAATTCAAATAATTTATACCTGTCATCGTTTCCCCTTTTTCTCAAAATATTTCATTTTTTTAATTTTTTAATAAAATATATTTAAAAAACCGGTTCTAAACAATAAAATAGTATTAATTATTTTTTCAATGAACGTTTTGTAAATGTTTGACCGATAGTGAAACCGATTTCATCCACAGCGTTAGTAATATCCTGAATTTTGCCGGAGAAATAGCCATAAGATATGATAGCCGCAGCGCCTGTTCCGATACCTGTTGCAGTATTGTAAAGTGCCTCCGAAATACCAACAGCCAACTGCGTTGAATCCGGTGCGCCTTCTTGACCCATAGCGCCGAAAGAGCGAATCATTCCGAGTACCGTTCCGAACAGTCCCATCAAAGTACCGAGTGTAGAAATCGTGGCGATAATACTCATATTTTGCTCCAAAGTTGGCATTTCGAGTGTTGTTGCGTCTTCAATTTCTTTACGTACCATTGCCTCTTTTTCATCATTGGTAATTTCTTTACGGTCAATGTCTTCGTAGCGCAAAAGAGCGGAAGTCAAAATATTAGCAACGCTACCACCCTGTTCGTCACACAATTTGCGCGCACCTGACAGGTCTTCATTATTCAATTTTCCGTTCACGGCTTCTACAAAACCCAGAAGTTTTTTCTTGCCTTTTGCCTTACTCAAAGCAATTGCACGCTCAACAGAAAGCACGATAACCGTCAGAAGCAAAGTGATGATAATAGGCACCACAAAACCGCCCTGATAATACGTTCCAAAGAAATCTATCGGGTGATGCGATGCTGTTGTATCAAAATGAGACGAATGCCCGCAATATCCGAAGAAAAAAACAAATGCCACTACAGCACAAGCAAGAACTACCCATACGGCTGATACGCCGTTCGACTTTTTAACCTTTTGTTTTTTGGTTTCCATAAGAAATTTTTTACTTTTTTTAATTTAAAATTATTTTTATTTTTATTTTTATTTTTTTTATTATTTAATTCAAATTCAATTATTACAATTATTAATATAACTACAAAATGCTGTTTTTATTGTATAAATTATTTCTTAAAAATAAGCGGCTGCAAATATATAAAAAATTTTTAATATTGGGAACTTCCAAAAACTAAATATTTGTCTTTCATTAATTTTTTTAGTTTGATTTTTTCAGTATCACAGTATCAATATTTACTCCTTCCTTACCCCACGTTATTCATGTGATGTACCGCTTTCCATTATTTACTTTGCCTATTCTGTCCGTTTGAACATTTATGAGGAATTCATTACCATTCAGTTGCAAAGATCGGTCGTTTATTTCTAAAACATTCGATTTTATATAATTTACAAAAAGTATTTGCACAAATAAATATCATAAAGTATTAATATTAAATAAAATACAAATACACTATGGCTATAGTTTATTATACTGTTGCTAAAAGCATATTTGTAAGCAAAATTATTATATCTGTACTGTTTCAGTGCGTGCAGATTTACCAAAAATTGATATAGAAAAAAATTAAACTAAAAAAATTAATGAAAGACAAATATTGAGTTTTTGGAAGTTCCCAAATATGAATTTGATTTCGAAAATATTCATAGGACAAATTGGCAAAACCGCCGTACTTTTTGTCAAAACATTTTTTTTGACTACATTTGTCGCGTTTTTAGTATAATCGAAATAATTAATAAACGTAATAAATATGAACAATGTATTTGTTTATCTCGAAATTGAAGATTCTGTTGTGAGCGATGTTTCACTTGAACTTTTGACAAAGGGTCGCAGTTTGGCTGACCGCCTTGGGGTGAAATTGGAAGCCATTGCTGCCGGTTATAAACTTGATAACACGGGTATGCAGATATTCCCTTATGGCGTTGATATTCTGTATATTGCAGATGATAAACGCCTTTATCCCTACACTTCGTTGCCACACACTTCGTTGCTTGTAAATCTTTTCAAACAGCAACAGCCGCAAATAGCATTGATGGGCGCAACATCGGTTGGACGTGATTTGGGACCGCGTGTTTCTTCTGCTTTGTACAGCGGTTTAACTGCTGACTGTACTTCACTCGAAATCGGCGATTATGAAGATAAAAAAAACAATAAAACATATCATAATTTGCTGTATCAAATCAGACCGGCTTTTGGAGGAAATATTGTTGCAACGATTGTCAACCCCGATTGTCGTCCGCAAATGGCTACCGTGCGTCAAGGCGTGATGAAAAAAGAAATACGTGATGTGAATTATAAAGGTGAAACACAATATTTAGATGTTTCAAAATATGTAGAAGACACCGACTTTGTGATAGAAATTATTGAGCGGCATATCGAAAAATCGAAAGTTAATCTTGGCGGCGCTTCAATTATTGTATCGGGTGGTTATGGCGTTGGTTCGGCAGAAAATTTCAAACTTTTGTACGAACTGGCAGAAGTACTTGGGGCAGAAGTAGGCGCCAGCCGCGCATCTGTTGATGCAGGTTTTGCAGAACACGAGCGGCAAATAGGACAGACGGGTGTTACAGTGCGCCCGAAACTTTATATTGCATGTGGAATTTCGGGACAAATACAGCATATTGCCGGAATGCAGGAGTCATCACTGATTATTTCAATCAACAGCGACCCCGCCGCTCCAATAAACAACATTGCCGACTATGTTATCACCGGAACCATTGAGGATGTTCTACCAAAAATGATAAAATATTACAAGCAAAATTCAAAATAATTGAATTTTATTATGGCAAACGAAAGAAAAACCGAAAAAATAGTGAGAAATCACTTTAAAAAAAAGACTAAATAAAAGTTTTATCGCAATATGATGAATGATTATTTTGGGTAGGAAAATAAGAAATTTTTGCAAGAATAACCTGATTTTTACCTGATTTGCAAACAAAACAACCTAAATAACAAAGAAATAAACACATAATAAACCTGATTACCTGATTTAGAAAATGAAAATAGAATCACACAAACGAAAGTTATGAAGAGGAACATAAAAAGTTATTGAATATTTATCAGAAAAAATCAGGTAATCAGGTTAAGTGAAAAGATATTTCACTGTTACTCAGGTTGTTTTGTTTTCAAATCAGGTAAAAAACAGGTTTTAATAGATTCTGAACATAAATATTCTATAAAAATAACAAATATAACAAAGTAAAAAACTCAATAGAATAAACATTTATGAAAGTTTAATTAATTATTTAAAAATATTGTTGTCCAATAGAAAATAAATGAACATTTTTATATTGAAGCCCCAAATAATGCTGATGTGCGTTATATTTTGACAGAAATAAAAGGAAGTATTATATAAAAGAAAAGGACAAATTATTTGTGTAATGTACATTAGACAAAAATATGGTGTAGATTATAATATTGTGTAATGTACATTTCAGATTATTATAATGTACATTACAATAACAAAAGATACGGACATTTTGAATAAAATATCTTGTAGAATAAACTAATATACAGTATTACAATTATTAAAACTTACCGATATGAGTATTTATTACAGATTAGATGAAAAAAACGACAACCTGAACCCCGAAGGCAACAAAAAACAGGGTTTGTATCCGCGCATAATTAGCAGAGAGACGGTAGGTCTTGCCAAATTGTGCAAAAATGCCGCAGAAGGTACAACGTTCACGCATACGAGTTGGAAGCAGCCGCCAAAGTGCTTGTAGATACGATTTTAAGCGAATTGGGCGAAGGTAATAACGTATGTATTGAGAATTTTGGTACTTTTTCGGTAAGTGCCCGTGCAATACGTCCGGCACACGAGCAGCACGACATTCGCTCAGAGTCGGTTAAGTTTAAAAAGATAGTTTTCAAAACGTCAATGGCGCTGTCAAAACATCATACCTTTACCTTTGAACGTCTGCCAAAATAATTTATTATAAAGAAGAAAATTAAAAAAGATGGCAAAAAAAACAGAAAACAACCTGCCGCAAACCATAGACAATCAACTTGTTGAATGGCGAAAAAAGTTTGCAAAGGAAATTCCGGAACGCGTCGGTTTGGCTTTTTATACTAACGAAAAAGGCGAAACTGAAGTAGAAGTTTATTTTGCCGATGATAATATGTGGTTAAGTCAGGCAACAATGTCAGAATTGTTTGACGTTGAAGAACATACTATAACCTATCACATTAAAGAGATTTATAAAAGCGGTGAATTGGAAGAATTTCCAACTACTCGAAAAATTCGAGCAGTTCGCACCGAAGGCAATAGACAAGTAAATCGTGAAATTCAGTTTTACAATCTCGACCTTGTCATTTCTGTCGGTTATCGCGTAAACTCCTATAAAGCAACACAATTTCGCAAATTTGCAACGCGAATTTTACACGAATACATTCAAAAGGGCTTTGTAATTAACGACAATAGATTTAAAAACGGCAATAAATTTGACGAATCCTATTTCCGCGAAATGCTTGAGCGTATCCGCGAAATTCGCCTTTCGGAACGCCGTATCTATTTGAAGATTACTGATATATTTGCTCTTTCGTCCGATTATGATAAGAACAGCGAAATTGCACGACACTTTTTTGCCTTTATTCAAAATCAATTGCATTTTGCCATTGCCGGCGGCACAGCGGCTGAAATCATTTTTGACCGTGCCGACAAAACCAAAGAAAATATGGGTTTGACTACTTGGAAATATGCCCCTGACGGAAAAATATTAAGAACAGATGTTACGGTTGCAAAAAATTATTTGGCGGAAAACGAACTCAAACGGCTTGCGTTGGTTGTTTCTGCGTTTTTGGATATGGCAGAACTTCGTGCAGAACAGCATTTGCCAACCACTATGCAGCAGTGGATTGAATTTATGAATGGTTATTTAAAATTGAATAATTTACCTGTTCTCAAAGGTTCGGGAGCAAAAAGCAAAGAGCAGGCAGACGAAAAGGCATTAGCAGAATATACGGAATTTCGCGTTATTCAAGATAAAGATTATATTGGCGATTTTGAAAAAATGATGCAACAGATTGCAAAGACAAAGGAATAAAATTAATCAAACAAAGCAAATTATAAATGAAAAACAAAACTTACATTATTTTTATTTTCCTGTTTTGTCCGTTGTTTGCTTTCGGGCAAAAAGATAATGCTCTTGAGAAACAAATTGCTGACTCTTTGACCGTTATTGCAAATTATTATAGCAATATCGGCAAAGTTACCGGCATTACAATAAAGGAAGACAGCAAAAATAAACGCTTAACTATTGCTGCACCCGTCAAATTGAGTTATATTCCTTTTAGAGAAGAAAATGTAAATCGTATAAATCATGCAATACGAAAAATAACCTCATCTAAATATAAAAATTACAATATTCAATGTACGACCGACGGGCTGCCGATAGAAGATTTGATTCCAAATTATTTTCGCACAGGCAATCAGCCGCAGGACAAAAGCCGTAAGTTTAAAGTTTCAAATAATAATTTTTTTCCTTTAATAAAAAATATATCAAAGCCCTGTGAAGTAACAAATGGTTTGCAAGGCAAATATTTAGCAATTTGGCATAGTCATGGGCTGTATTACAATCAACAATCTGCTCGTTGGGAGTGGCAACGGGCGCGGCTTAATCAAACGGTAGAGGATATTTATACACTTTCATACACTTTGCCTTTCCTTGTGCCAATGCTCGAAAATGCGGGTGCAACGGTATTCCTTCCGCGTGAGCGCGATTTCCAATCCGATGAAATTATTGTTGATAACGATGATAAACATTCCACTTCAAAATATAAAGACCGCCGTCATTGGCAGCAGTCGGCGCAAGGCGAGGGATTTGCACACTTGAAAAATGAATATCTTTTTGGTGAAAATCCTTTTTCGGCAGGTACTTATATGTATGCTCAAACCATTGAAAACAATGATGATGCCGCCACTGCCGAATGGCTGCCACATTTTGAAAAAGCAGGGCGATATGCTGTTTATATTGCTTATAAAACATTAAAAAACAGTGCAGCAGATGTACATTATACGGTATTTCACGCAGGCGGGCGAACAGAATTTGTTATTAATCAAACTATGGGTGGCGGAACGTGGATTTATCTTGGAACATTTGATTTTGAATTATCAAAAAATAATGATAATCAAAGGGTTGTTCTTTCTTCTTTTAGTACTCAAAAAGGGAAAACCGTTACTGCCGATGCCGTGCGTTTCGGCGGCGGGCTGGGAAATATTGCCCGAAAACCAACCGCAGATACTCTTAATGTTTTTTATCCGATAATTAGTGAAAAGCCGCGCTGGACAGAAGGTGCGCGTTATTATCTGCAATGGGCAGGAGTACCTGATTCGGTGTATAGCCGAACACATAATGAAAATGATTACACTGATGATTTTACCTCGCGCGGCGCTTGGGTAAATTACCTTGCAGGCGGCTCGCAGGTTTTACCTCAAAAAGAGGGTTTAAATATTCCCATTGATATTGCCCTTGCACTGCATTCAGACGCAGGAACAACTATAAACGATTCAATTATTGGTACTTTGGGAATTTTTTCTATTCCAAATACACAAAAAGTAAATTATTATGATAATGGTATTTCACGATGGGCAGCACGCGATTTGGCGGATATTATTCAGAATCAAATTGTAAAAGATGTCCGACAGCAAATTGCACCCGAATGGACTTGCCGTAATCTTTGGGACAAATCATACAGCGAAAGCCGTGAGCCGCAAGCGCCGTCCTTGTTGTTGGAATTGCTTTCTCATCAAAACTTTGCAGATATGCGATATGGACTTGACCCAAGATTTCAATTTGTTGCCTCACGCGCTATTTATAAAGGTATTTTACGCTATTTGTCAAATATTTATGGCGAAAAATACGTCGTGCAGCCATTGCCGGTTACATCTGTCAGTTGCGAATTTATTAGTGATAACGCATTAAAACTTCGCTGGCAGCCCACCCTCGACAGCATTGAGCCGACAGCCACGCCCGAAAAATTTATTGTTTATCAAAAAATAGATAGCGGCGGTTTTGATAACGGAATTTTGGTTGATACTAATTTTTTTGTAATAAATAATTTGGCAAAAGATAAGATTTACAGTTTCAAAATTACCGCTGTCAATAGTGGAGGTGAAAGTTTCCCCGGCGAAATTGTTTCTGCTTGCCGCATTACCCAAAGCAAAGGTACTGTGATGATTGTCAATGCTTTTGATAGAATATGTGCCCCTGCAAGTTTTGACCTCAACAGCAATTATGCGGGCTTCCTGTCCGAACAGGATGCCGGCGTGCCTTATTTATATTCGCTAAATTATACAGGACAGCAGTTTGATTTCGACCGCCGCTCCGAATATATTGATAACGACTCGCCCGGATTTGGAGCGAGTTTTGCCAACTGCGAGGGGCTAATTATTGCAGGCAATACTTTTGATTATCCTTTCATTCACGGAAAAGCCATTGCAAAAGCAGGTTTTTCATTTGTTTCCTGTTCCAAAAACGCCGTTTTGAATGGCGATGTTTCACTTTCTGATTATAAAATTGTCGATATTATTTTAGGCAAACAAAAGAAAACTTTAATTGGGAATGGGCGCAGCAATATGATGTTTGAAACTTTTTCGTCCGATTTTCAGAATATTATCAAAAATTATTTACAAAACGAAGGCAATCTGTTAGTGAGCGGTGCATATATCGGCGCTGATTTGGCAAAAAACGGTTCGCCTGCCGATAAGAATTTCCTTGAAAATGTTTTAAAATGTAAATTTATAAGGTCGCAGGCATCTGTTTCGGGGAAAGCAAATGTTGTTCAGTCGCCTGTAAAACAATTTGTTACTAATACGATGGAATTTTACAACGCACCGAACGCCGAATGTTACTTTGTTGAAAGTCCTGATGCGCTTGCGCCCGCAAACTCGCAAGGATACACAATTGCCCGTTATGCAGACGGAAATATGTCGGCAGCGGTTGCTAACCAACAAACGAACAGTAAAATTTGTGTGTTTGCTTTTCCTTTGGAAACAATTAAAAGCGAAACCTCACGCAACACCATTTTTGAACAGATATTAGATTTTTTTGAATAAATTCAGGAGCATATTTACTGCGCAGATAGAGAGACATCATTTTTCTTCCTGTTTTGATAAACCTTGCTTGAACACGTCATTGATTTTATAATTTTCAAAATTATTTATTCTTTATTAAAATACTCAAAATATCGTCTGTCGCCGCTTTTTTCTTTGTCGGATTTGATTTTTTCAATAATTTTTTCTTTGGAAAGTTCCGTAAGCGGAATATCATAGTAACCTTCTTTATCGCCTGATATCACAGCGCGGCGTTTCAATTCCTCGACAAATTTAGCGGTAAAAAGTTCTGTCAATTCATATTCGTACGGCTCTTCTTTTACAGGACAAAGAAAAATGTAACCATCATAATAATCCTCATAATTTCCACAATTGGGAGAGAACCTGATTACCTGTTCTGCATCAAAAGGCTCCTTGCCGAAAGGGCTGTTTTTCAAATCAAAAGCGACAGGTTTATTCCCCTGATTCTCAAAAATATAATCAAAAAAACCATATCTGTATTGCCCTAACCAACCAATGTTGTCACTTATCATCCCATGTGGCATTATTGAAAACAAAGTATTTTTTGGCAAATTTTCGTTTAAAATTGTACCGGCAGAAATACCCCACCGGTTTGGCGTTGATTTTTTTGCATGCATCATACCGACAACAAACAAACAATGCCTCGTATCATTAAAGTCAATATTTTTTAAGATAATTCTTGCCATTGTGCTGTCTCGGTCTTTTCTGGTTGCCAAATAATTTTTCCAATCGTCCGATGTTTTTATATTATCCCAATTTGCCTGATAATCAACAGGAATAATGCGTAATTTGTTTTTAGAATTATTGTTGATTTTCCAAATTTCCTTAATAAATTCATATTCGCCCTTATCCTGCCAACCATATTGCTGCTCCGTTTCTAAAACGCTAAATATCAAGGTTGTATCCAATG
Organism: Paludibacter sp.; assembly: GCA_009781075.1. Taxonomy (GTDB): domain Bacteria; phylum Bacteroidota; class Bacteroidia; order Bacteroidales; family Paludibacteraceae; genus WRGS01. The sequence goes on from WQYU01000014.1 coordinate 15,094, forward strand.
TATTATTATTCAAAAACTTATCAAATAACGGTTGATTGTAATATGGCAATTCCATAAAAACAGTACTGCAAATTTCGGTAAATTTTGGGTCGTTTGCAACAGATTTCAAAAAATTCCACGAAAGTTGTCGGCGATGAAGTTCTCCGTAAATTACTAACGGATAATCAGTTAATTTCTCCAATAAATATTGTTTGGGGTCTTTTCCGCTTTCTTTCAAATAATTTACAAAAGCAAGCGTATCGGTTGAAACTATTTGTTGTCTGTAATATTCCCGTAAACCTCTTAAGTGTCCAACTGAGTTTTCTTCAATATATTGCGTCGCATCATTCATATTGTCTGTAAAACAAATTCCATCACCTCTGCCCAACCACTTGCCGTTTTCGTACTGCGAAATTCCAACCAAATAATCATCAGCGTCAGGATTTTCTTTGAGAAAAACCAAACCTACGCTGTCTTTGTAAATTACAACCTCTTCAATCTCTGATTTTAAATAGTGGTCTGATACTGCTTTATCATAAGGTTCTCTTTGCTTCGATACACCATAGTCAATTATCTCCGAATAAATTGGTGCATATTCTCCGTTAATCCACAAATGTATTCGCGCAATATAATTTTCAAGTGGCGAATTGTAGGGTTGATTATATTCAATTTCAGCAACTTTTTTATTGACCGAAATGATTTTGTAATCATCACTCAGATTTTGAGCGCAAACAGAAACTGCCGCAAACAGCAGACAAATAATTACTAACATTTTGATTTTCATATTATTAAAAGTTAAATTATTTGTATTATTCAGGATTTAAATTATAGATAAAAGGCGGCGCAAATTTACATCGCAGGTCAGGGAAATCCCAATTTTCGTCCCCATAGCCCTTTATTACATCTACATAACATTTATTGTGATATTGATAACATTCGGCAAAGATACTGCATTTTTTGCAAAAACTCGCATCTCTGAAATTTTCTTTTTTAGGAAAAGCAAGATTATTTAAAGATTAAATACAATTTTTTTTTCTTTTTTTTTTATTACCTTTGCAAAAAAAAGATAATGAACTTATTATAAAACATTGACAAAATTGTAACAAATTATGGAAACGCAAACATTAAATAAGGAAATGAGCAATAAGGTGAGTTTTATCACATTTATTGTTCCTGAATTTGCGGCTGCATATAAGATGAATGTCCAAAAAGCATTTTTTTATTTAAAGAAACACGGCGGTTGGGATTATCTGAATAAATGTTGGTGGGCATTGCATACCGACAGTACAAGTTATGCGGTGCGGGATATTTATGAGGTTTGTCTTGCAAATGGAGGAAAGAGATGAAAGTTTTTCACGGAAGTTATACTTTGATTACTGAAATTGACTTGTCAAAATGCGAACCACAAAGGGATTTCGGCAAGGGTTTTTATGTTACGAAATATCGCCCACAAGCAGAGTTTTGGGCTTTTCGCAAGGGATTAAAAGAACATACGGAAGGTGTTATTACTGAATTTGAATTTGACGAAAACATTTATGATGATAATAAATTCAAAGTTCTAAAATTTGAAACATATTGTAATGAATGGTTTGATTTTGTAATTGATAACAGAAAATCACGCAAATTGATACATACTTACGATATTGTGGAAGGTCCTGTTGCCGATGATAAAATACAGAGATATTTGCAAAGATTTTTAGATGGCTATATAACAAGAGAACAATTCTTTGCAGATTTGAAACATCCCGAGCCGTCGCATCAAATTTGCTTTTGTACGGTAAGTTCGCTGCAAATGCTAAAAATGTTGGATTATAAAGTGATTATAAATATTGAAGATGTTGGCGAAAAAATTGTAGAGATGATTATTTCCGACTTTAAAAAATCGGAAAAAGATGCTGCGGACATTTTTTATTCTTCTAACATATTTGCAAAACTTTCAGATTACAATACCCGATTTTTTGCAAAACCTTGGCAAGAGATTTACGAATTATTGAAAATAGAGTTAAAATAACCTTATTTTTTACCTCATTCAAACAACAAAACAACCTCAGTAGCAATGTATTAGTACGTATTCCGACCTCATTACCTCATTAAAAATTGGATTTTTTACCACAAGGGACACAAAGATTTTTCCTTCATCATTGCGAGCCGCTGCAAGCGGCGAAGCAATCCAGAAAATAAGGTATAGATTGCTTCGGCTACGCCTCGCAATGACGGACTGATGTTGGAATTTACGTCATTACGAGGTACGATAGAGAAGAACAACCTTAAACGTCATTGCGAGGCACGAAGTGCCAAAGCAATCCAGAAAAAAAGAAATATGGAAATAGGCGACGTAATTTACATCGCGGGTCCGGGAAGTCCCAATTTTCGTCTCCATAGCCCTTTATTAGATCTACATAACATTTGTTGTGATATTGATAACATTCGGCAAAGATACTGCATTTTTTACAAAAACTAAAAAAATTAAAGAATTTATAAACTATTGTTAATTATTTAATATTCTCATTATCAATACGCTGTAGTTGAATTGACTTTGAAAGTTTTAAATCAATTTTTGTGAAAATGCCATGCAGCAAAGGTAAAGAGAATATAAATAAACGATAATTAGAAAACAAATTTTTTTGTTACCGTAAAAACAATTGGCAGATAATTTGGGAAAATAATCGAAAAGTTGAAATATGTTTGAAAAAATGTTGATAACTTTCAAAATAAAGCGGATTGTATGTGGATAATAAAATGTAATTTTGCATTGATGACCGGTTTATATCAACATATTGAAAATCTTTTAATTAAAAACGATTATGTAATTGTGCCTAATTTCGGAGGATTCGTTGTTCAGCAGCAAAGTTCTAAAATTGAAGGAAATACAATTATTCCTCCACTTGCGGTAATTAGTTTTAATCCACTTTTACAACATTCCGATGGATTGCTCGAAATGGAAATTGCTCGTGCAGAACAAATTTCTTATAGGCAGGCAGTTGAAATTATCAGTGATAACGTTTTTAGAATCAAAAATTTACTTAACTTTGGAGAAAAGGTAAATTTTGGACAAATTGGAGAAATTGTTCAAAACGAAGAAATACTTAGTTTTATTCCTTCAAATGATTCTCGATTTTTACCTTCAAATTTTGGATTACAAAAAGTTGATTTCCATTCTATTAACAACATTAACAGAAAAGGAGAAAGACCTGTAATACTAACTTTATATCCTAAAACGATATTGCGTTATGCTGCATCAATTGCGCTGATTTTCATAATGTTAAGTGTTCAACCTTTTCTGGATGGAAAACCGCAACAGGCAAGTTTGAGTAATATTTTTAATATTGAAAAAACAAATCAAGAATTTAATGTGGAAAAATGTGTTGTTCAAAATCAAAATATTATTCCCGAACAGTCGCAACCTATCGTTGAAAAAACAGATAATATTGTAAAAAATTACCATCTTATTGCAGGTTGTTTCCAGGGGCAGCACGCTGCTGAAAAGTATGCTAATTTATTGAAAAATAAAAATTTAGAAACAGAAATAGAAATTTTCAATTCAACCAACTTACAACGTGTATCTATAGGCAGTTTTGCAACTTTTGAGGATGCAAAATTTGCATTAAAAAATCTTAAAAATTTGGACAAATATTTTGAAAATGTTTGGATTATGTATAAAAAAATGTAAAAGTTTTTGTGAAAGATTTGTTTGTTTCAAATTATCTTTTTATTTTTGTACTTCCCTTTCAAAAATTCAGGTCGTGAAAAAGATTATTTTTCTGTTTATTATATTATTGTACAGCGTATTAATTGTCGGTCAAGTTATAACAACAAATCCTTCTTTTATAACATCCGAATACATGACCAATCCTAATGGGGCAGTTGAAATAATTTTTGATGTTTCGCAATGCTCCGGTGGCTTATTTAATTACACAGGAGACGATGTTTATGCACTTACCGGAGTACTGACAACAGCAAGTGTCGATGTTCACGATTGGAAACATACACCGACTTTGGATGATAACTTACAAAAATACAAACTTACAAAAATCGCTGGCGAAACATATAAATACAGTTTACTTATAACTCCCAATATTTCAAAATATTACAGAATAACAACGAATGAAGTTGTTACGCATCTTGCTTTTGAGTTTCGTAATTCGGACAATTCAAGAAAGGGTAAAGGACCTGGCTCAAATGAGATTTTAGTGGAAATTGTGAAGAAAGGATTGAATATTAAGTTTAATACCCCCGTTGGCAATCAACTTACTAATTTGAATTCTACTGTAAATTTTGTTGTGTCTTCTTCAATTTTGGCTGATTTAACATTAAAAATTAATAATAATATTAGCCAAACGGCTACAAATGCACAGACATTAATATATTCAGAACCCTTTGAATCAACAGGTGATTATCAATGTATTGCTCAGGCAACAGCAGAAGGAGTAACAGTTTATGATACTCTAAATATTTATGTTGCAGATAATCCAGTAAATGCATCAATACCTGCGGAAGTCAATCTCGGAATTAATTACAACGATAATGACCCAACAGAGGCAACGCTTATGCTTTATGCAAAAGATAATAATAATAATTTACCTGATAATATTTTTGTCATTGGCGATTTCAACAACTGGAGTTATTCCAATGATTATCAGATGAAAAAAGACGGCACAACTGGGAATTGGTGGCTTACGCTTACTAATCTTGTTCCGCAGAAAGAATACGCCTTTCAATATGTGGTTAAAACAGGTAATGATGTTGTAAAAATAACTGATGCATATTGTCAAAAAGTACTTGATCCTTGGAATGACCTTTATATTTCGGCAAGTATTTATCCTGATTTAAAACAATATCCTGCAGGAAAGACGGATGGCTTGGTATCGGTTTTACAAACGCAACAATCTGCTTTCCGATGGTCGCAGGAAACGATGAATTTCAAAAAACCTGACAAAAATAATTTGGTAATTTACGAACTTTGGGTTCACGATTATTCTACTTATCGCTCTATAAATGAAGTAATTAATCGGTTGGATTATTTACAAGCGCTTGGCGTTAATGCCATTGAACTCATGCCAATTACCGAATTTGATGGAAATATCAATTGGGGTTATAATCCAAATCATTTTTTTGCGCCCGACAAGGCATACGGAAGCGAAGATGCTTATAAAACACTTATTGATGAATGTCATCAGCGGGGAATTGCTGTTATTTTAGATATGGTTTTCAATCATGCTACAGGAATAAATCCCTTTGCAAAACTATATTGGGACAATGCTATAGGCAAAGTTGCCGATAACAATCCATGGTTTAATATTGATGTTCCACATTCAAATGATGTTTTTAATATTTTTAATCATGATTTCGAAGGTACGCGCAATTATTTTAAAAGAGTTTTGGAATTTTGGTTGTACGAATACCACATTGATGGTTTCAGAATGAATTTGACGCAAGATTTTTGTGGTGATAACTGCGACAACCACATTGCAATTATTAACGATTATTATAATGATGTAAAAGCCATTGTGCCTGATGTTTATTTTATTTTAGAACATTGGGATTCAGACGAAGAACAGGATTTTGTCGATAACGGAATGCTTTGCTGGCGCAATACGAATAATGCCTACTCACAGACAGCAATGGGCTGGTTAAAAGACGGAGACAGTTTTACTCCCGCAAATCAAAAAGGATGGATTTCGTATGCAGGCAGCCACGAAGAAGAACGCAATTTTTATAAAGCAAAAATGTGGGGAAACGGTGATATGTTAACCGACGAAACAATTCGCCTCAATCGTGTGCCGATGAATTTGGCGTTTAATATTTTGCTGCAAGGACCAAAAATGATTTGGCAATTTGATGAAATGGGCTACGACTTCAGTATTAATCTTTGTGAAAAAGGAATGATAAGTGAAAGCGGCGAGTGCAGCACATCTCCAAAACCCGTGCCTGACGAATTAGATTGGTTTTCTAATAATTTGAGAATGAATGTATTTAATAAAGTAGCACAGATTGTCAATTTGCGGACAATCATTCGTCCCGAAGTTTTTACAAATGGAACGATTACAGCAAATATTGATTCAGGAGTGTCATTGCGTACTATTTTGTGGGAATATAACGGAACGAAAATTATAGCACTTGGAAATTTCAACGTTTCAGGTGAAACAGCCACTACATTTATCGGAAGTAAAACGTATATTTTGCCCGCTGGAACTTGGTATAACTATTTGGATGGAAATTTTACACAAGTCGGAGACATAACAATAACCTTAATGCCGGGCGAATTACGCATTTATACCAACGATAATTCAATAGTTGTCCCTGCTCCGCAGGAATTTGATTATACCTCCGACAATGAGCATATTTCTGCTGATATGTCTGATATTTACATTTATCCTACTTTGGTTGATAATAAAATTTTTATACAATCTGATGATTCCATTCGCAATGTTCAAATACTTGCTGTGCGTGGTGGTGCAGTGCGAATATATAACGGTAATATTACCGAAATTAATGTTGCCGATTTGCCGCTCGGAGTGTATTTAGTGGTTGTTACAACTGACAAGAAGCAACACGCACAAAAAATTCTCAAACAATAAACTCCTCTAATGAATATGTTTTATTGTCCAGATTTACAGAATATTAATATTTTATCAGAAGATGAATCTGCTCATGCAATAAAGGTCTTGCGCCTCAAATCCGGCGATATAGTTGAGGTAATCGATGGAAAAGGATTGTTGTGCAAAGCAAAAATTATTTTAGCGAACCCAAAACACTGTGAGTTTGAGATTATTGAGAAAAATAAAGTAAAAAAAACTCACGAATATGATTTGCACATCGCTATTGCACCTGTGAAAAATATAGACCGCTTTGAATGGTTTGTTGAAAAAGCTACCGAAATTGGGATTGAGAAGATTACTCCGATTTTATGCAGTTTTTCGGAACGCAAAACGCTCAAAATCGAACGTTCGGAAAAAATTATTGTAGCTGCAGGCAAGCAGTCCCGACAGTTATATTTTCCTAAGATAGAGGAACTTACCAATTTTAATGAATTTGTTATTAACTCAGTTAATCTTCCTGTACAAAAGTTTATTGCACATTGCTATCAAACAGAAAAACCGTTTTTAAAAAGTGTTTGCTCTCCTGCAAAAGACACGATTATTCTTATTGGCGCTGAAGGTGATTTTAGCTGTGAAGAAATTGAATTGGCAGAAAAGTTCGGGTTTATTTCTGTTTCTCTCAGTGACAGTCGATTGCGTACAGAAACAGCAGGCGTAGTCGCTAGTGCAACTTTTCAACTGGTAAATCAATAACCAGGATTTTTATTGTTATTGCAGAATTAGTAATTAATGTAATTCGTGGTCGTGATAATTTTTTATTATTTTTGCAAAAAATATTTATAAAGATGTACAGTAAATCAAATATTAATATTAAAAATCGGCGTGCCGCATTTGATTATGAATTGCTTGAGCGGTATTGTGCAGGCATTCAACTTTTTGGAACTGAAATAAAATCAATTCGTGAGGGAAAAGCAGGCTTGAATGATACTTATTGTACTTTTAAAAACGGAGAACTTTGGGTTATAAATATGCACATTGCTGCATATTTTTTCGGGACATATAATAATCACGAAGTTCATCGGGAACGCAAACTTTTACTTACGCACCGCCAATTACGAAAACTTGAGCGCTCGCAAAAAGAAACAGGTCTAACAATTGTTCCTACGCGGCTGTATATCAATGAAAAAGGTTTTGCAAAACTTGATATTGCCCTTGCCAAAGGGAAAAAAAATTACGACAAACGACAATCAATTAGAGAAAAAAATGACAAACGCACAATGGAAAGAGCGATGAAAAAATAAAAAAGCCGAAATGAAAATATTTCGGCTTTTCTTTATATACCTTTTTATTTTATATTATGAACTTTACTTATTTTACTACAACCTTTCCTGTGTAATTACGTGCTCCTTTTACGCGTACAAAATATACTCCGCTTGTCAAATTTGCATCAATGCTTTGAGTTGGATAGGAAGAAATTTTGTCTTTGGAAATGACACGTCCCTGAACATCAATCAACTCTACGATACTATTAACATCTTTTTCATTTAAACGCTGAATAATTATGGCACGATTATTATTATAGTATGCATTTATTTCACCATCTTGCAAATCATTATTTCCTGTTGGTATTGGCGATGTGAAATGAACAATAAAACGGTTTTCATAATCATACTGCTCCGTATTAAATTCATAAATTGGATTTGCGCGCAAATCTTGGAAATAATTCGTTTTGGTATCTTCCAAAACTACTACCTCAGTATTCATATTTTCTACATTGGATGCCGTAAGGATATAACTGCCGGCATTTTTTGCAGGACGGAATGACATTTGTGCACTTGTAGTGTTTATAGGAACGCCCATTTGATATTGACGGGCATTTGCATCATCACGCATTGATAAAATGAAAGAACCTTCATCAAAATTTGCAACTTTTGCCATATCGTATCTGTCATTACCTGCAGAAGCATCACTACGTACAAATACAGCAGTTTGGTCAAAAATATTTGCATTATCAGCAGGAGAAACCTTAAATTTTAACAGATTGTTCTGTATAGAATTATATCCATTTACGCCGGATGCAGCAGGGGCATAATAGATACTGCCTTCTGCAACCAAATTGTTTGTTACTTTTGCATGAACAGTAAGCGACTTGTCGAATGTTAAATTACCACCTCCACCATAGTGCTTAACCATAAATATACTCTGTGAAGGAATATATTGTATGGGGAAAGCGTTTACATCGTAAGTAGTCCAATTTACTTGCTGATAAGATTGTGAACCTGCAGGGAAAAAATACAGGAAAGGAGCAAAATTCATTCCTGCACCTATACGGTTATTGAGGTAATTTATTAATTTTTCTACTGAAATCGGCGCGCTGTATGAATTGCCTACAATAACATTTTTAGGAGTTGTTTGGGCAGTCAAATTATGGCTGTACAATGGCTCGTTAGTCAGTATTTGTTCCGGAATATAACCTTGCAACTCTGATAAATTATAAGGATAACCGTTGAACAAATAAGTACCTAAAGTTTTTTGTAATGTTGTGGAAGAGCCTCCTGTTATAAGTAAATCATCATCAGAATATTCATAATCGCTGGTAACATACTTAATTAGATACGGCTGACCCGGCAAAAGTTGTTCAAATGGGTCAATCACATAATATTCGGGATAAATATGACCTGTATTATCCATTGCATCAGCCAAAGGATAGAGAACATAGCCATTTGCATCAATGATAGGATTGCGAACCCAGTTGCCGGCAAAATAACCCGAACGCTGATTGATAAACGGCGAAGAAAAGGCATACATTTTATTTACCTGATTGGTACGATAGAGTTCTACGTTGCGTTCTATTGCAATAATACCTGCTGTTGCTTGCGCAACGCTGTACGGAAAACGTAACGAAGCATCATATACCTTGCCGTCAATGTTTTCGGAACGAAGTAGCAAACGACCGTTATTTGTTGATTTTATCGTTTTAGCATCAATACCCATATATGATGTTAATTCAACCGTATCGTTGGTTTCCAATATAATATTTGGGAATGCTAAGAACTGATTTCCGCGGTCATGTTCTACAGCATCATTATCCGTTGTTATCTTATGCGCGCGGCTTCCGGCTGCAAAGTCACCACGGAAAATAAAAGTTCCATCGGATACTTTATCTGGAATTCCAGCATTGTCTGCATCATATTCCGACGAAACAAAAGCAGGACGCATTGCATCTTGAACAAAATTACCTGTGATTATCATTTTACCGTCAAGGTCAATAGCCGAAACATCTTGTGCCTTAAAAGTTCCGCCAACATACATAGTTGCCGTATCAGTTGCATTTACAACAGCCACTTTCATCAATCCGAGATTGGTCATTACAGTGGGAGGGGGAGTTTGTGCAAATATTGAAACACAAATAAATAAACTTGCTATTATGTGTAATATTTTTTTCATCTTTCAAATTCTTTATTATCAATTATATAATTAATTATTGTTTTCCAAATTTAATTTATTATTCCTGCGTCTAATAGTGGCTCCGTAAATCAAAGCGCTCCCTATAAGTAGCAGTATGCCGCCGCCAACAGGTACTCCCTGACAGTCATTACAATTATTGGGATCATCGGGGTCAGTGATGTATTCACATTGACCGGGACCTGTAACTGATACCAATTCTTCTGGACATCCACAATGTGCAGCATCACCGGGAAGATTTGGGCACATGTCTTCATTGTCATCCACCCCATCACAATCAGCATCGGCTTCCCACGTAACCCAGTTGTAACAATCTGTTTGTGCGAGTAACTTCTCTGATGGTACGGTTCCATAATAATTAGCCGCAATAATCCGTGTTATACCAAACACACTCATTGTGGTAATTATTCCAAAAAGTAAAACTTTTCTTTTCATTCTTAGTTTCATTTTTTTACTTATTTTTATCTTATTTCTTTATTTATTAATAAGTTTAATACTTTAATAATTCTTTTAAATTAAATTCAAAATTTTTATTGTTTTTTTCAATATTCATAAAAAAATTGAACATAGACATTGTATATAAACATGTATAAAGCCATTATTCTTCTTTGCAAAAACCGTGCCAAAAAAATTCGACTATGACTATGTAAAAATTTTTAGTGAGTTGAGTTAGATTAAGTTTTTCCATTTATTTTTTTAAAAAGGCGCTGCAAAATTACAACATTGTTTTTAATACACAAAATATTTTTGCAAAAAAAATGTACTTTTTCTCAATAACCATTCTATAGGCTATCATAAGTACGATTTTTTTTTATGTTTTTAATAATTTTAGAGAAAAAAAATCCCATTTTATTATTAAAAATTTACTCTGTACTTTTACGTTGTATATAAAAAATGAACACATTATCCAAAGCAAAGGTACACAATTTATTGCTTACACAAGCAAGGATAAATCGGTTATAAGCCGAGAGTTGAAACGTAATGCCACTCCAAAAGATAAATGCTATTTTGAGTATGCACAGCAGACAGCAGAAATGAGAAAAGAGTGTATGAAAATACCGCGAAAATTAACATCAAATCTCAAAAAAGAAATTGTTAAACTTATTGGTCACCGCAACAAATTGAGGGCAGATTAAAACTTGAAAACAAGTTTCCTTTTCACGCATCGGTATTCTTCGTGGGAGAAAGGAGCGGTAGAAAATAATAACAAACTTATAAGGCACATACCGAAAAAAACGAATTGTGACACACTTAACTATTCTCAAATCAAACAGATACAGTATAACATTAACAATATACCGCGAACAAAATTAAATTTATACTCACCAAAAGATTTTTTTTCCTACATTTGCAAAACGAATAGTTGCATTCTGAGATTGAAACTACTTTTTTTTTAATTATTAATTGAATTTTTATTTATTGAAAATTTTATTTATTTTTGCAAAAATTTTTTAAGATACGATGAAAACATTTTATTTTATATCTGTTTTTACCATATTGACATTACAAAGTGCTTATGGTCAGTCAATAGAAAATATTTTTATTTCTATGGAAACTCCGGAAGGGCAAACCGGTGCAAAGGTAATTTTTGTTCATGATTCATCTATTGAAACAATATTTTTAAAAAAAAATAAAGATATTATACAAAAAGGTACAAATGTTTTTAGCATTCAGGTTTTTTCCAGCAATCAGCGCAGTGCAAAGAGTGATGCCACAAATATCGAACATCAGTTACGCAGTAAATTTCCTGACTCAAACATCAAGGTAAATTATATTTCACCATTTTGGAAAGTGCGTATAGGTGAGTTTTCCACACGCGAAGAGGCAAATAAATTTAGACAGGAAGTGATAGGGGCAATGCCCGCTCAGCGAGATCAAATTTATATCGTCGCAGACCGCAACCCTTGATAATCATCTCTTATATATTTCTTTGTCGGGATTAAGAGATTTAGAACTCACTACCTTATGTCTCTGTATTATTTTCTGCATATATTACAATATTTTTAAATTCAAATTATTCTTGAAAAATATTATTATCTTTTTGCAAAAAAAATTAAGATTAATATTCTGCTGTTATACCAATTATCTATTTATATAAATAATATCGAAAATATTTTGTAAAATATTGGTTATCAATATTATTAACGACAATAAATAATACTATGAAATAATTATAGATGATATTATTACCTCCATAAAAAGTTTGTGACTGAAGAACTTTTTTTGTATTTTTGCGGTTGATTTTATTGGAGATACATCAATTCTGAAAAATTTGTATTTCAAAAAATGTAAGGTTTTGGCTCGGTAGTTCAGTTGTATAGAACGTCAGATTCCGGTTCTGAAGGTCTTGGGTTAGAGTCCCAACCGAGTCACAGAGAGAAGAGTAGAGGGAAACGCAATTCTCCCTCTATGTTTTATTATAATTTTTTCAAAATATAAATTAACGAACTGCAATTTTTTTTGTTAAAAATACTTTGAATTGTAAAAAAAATGCCTTTTATCAAACCAATATATGTTGCTCCAAATGTTGATTTGTGTTTTTCGCTGAGAATTGAAATGTAAAACGGGTCGAAAAACATTGATTTGATGTTCATTGTTTTAAAATTATGATTTTCAGCAAGTTGACCAAAATCAGACGGTGAAAAATGCCATAAATGTCGTGGTATGTCGTAGGCAGCCCACCATTGACGATAGTGACGTGCGTCAGCAGAAATTCTGTTCGGCATGGCAACGATTAGAACTCCCTCCGCCTTTAATATTCTGTATAAATTTTCAAAGATAATATTCGGATTTTCAAGATGTTCTAAAACGTGCCAAAGTGTAATAATATCTTGTGATTTATCCGGAATTTGCACTAATTTGTCAGGCTCAAAAAGCGTTAAACCGAATTTCTGTTGTGCAAATCTTCGTGCTGTTGCCGATTTTTCAATTCCACAAACCGTCCAATTAGCATTGTGCATCGAATTAAGGAAATAACCAGTTCCTGCACCAATGTCGAGCAGGTCTCCATTTTTTATAGCGACAAATTTCTGTACAAGATTAATTTTTGAACGCAAAGTAATTTTTCGTGCAAAATGATACATAAAATTTACAAACCCGCGCTGAGTATTACTATGAGAAACATATTCAGGTGTGTTGTAATATTTATCAATTGAATTTTCGGCAGGAAAATCTTGTGTGAAAGTGAAACCGCATTTTGTACACTTAAAAAGTGAAAAATTTTCGTTTGAAACTAAAAAATCGGTACAAACAAATAATTTTTCAAAATTATCAGAACTGCACACAGGGCATTTTGAAATATGATTTTTTTTCAATTTAAAATTAATTTAATTTGCAAAAGTAATTAAATTTTTTGTAATTTTACTAAATTTTAGAGAGAGCTACAGGGTGGTAGTTTCAACCACTAAATGCAACTATTCATTTTGCAAAAGTAGGAAAAAAATTTGTTTCGGTGAATAAAAATTTAATTTTGCTCGCGGTATATTGTTAATGTTATACTGTATCTATTTTATTTGATGATAGTTAAGTGTATCAAAATCCGTTTTTTTCGGTATGTA
>WQYU01000015.1 GCA_009781075.1 Paludibacter sp.
AATATGTTTCTTTTTCATATACAACGTAAAAGTAAGAATTTTTTCCCAACTCTTTATCATTGGCATATGCCAATGATAAAGAGTTTTTCTACTTTAAGTTGCATTTATTAATTGAAAGTACGTCAACGTGTGTTGTTGTATCTGTAACTTTAATATTTACAGGATATAAATTGTTTCCTGTTCCCATTGCAAAATCATACCACGCTTGAGATTTCGGCACAATATCAAATTGTTTTTTCAAAATTTTAATAAATTCCTCTTCATTGATTGACAAATTTATTCTACCATCAGAGAAATGAATTGATAGTTTTACATTATCTTTTTTTTTAATAATAAGCAATATATGCCAACTCTTTTGAAATAAATATATTTGGTATCTCTTTTTGCATAATGTTTCACAATTTATAAGATACTAATAATATAAGAAACAATAAATAAGTTGGGTGCCGTTATAGCCAAATCCCTGATATTATTTGAAAAATCAGTTGCAAAGGTACAAATTATTTTTTTTAAAAATATTAAATTTTTATATTAATTTTGCAAAATAAAATTTTAAATATAATATATATACAAATGAATGATAACGATTTTCGCAAATATGCAACAAAACATTTGAATATGAATGGTTTGGCTCTTGACCAATATATGTTTATTCAAAACGAGGCAGGTTATATCTCTCCATCAATATTAGAAGAACGTCAATTGAATGTTACTCAAATGGATGTATTTTCGCGTCTAATGATGGACAGAATAATTTTTCTCGGCACACAAATAGACGACTACACTGCCAATGTAATTCAAGCACAGTTGCTTTATTTAGACAGTGTAGATTATACCCGCGATATCTCAATATATTTCAATTCGCCTGGCGGCTCGGTATATGCCGGTTTGGGAATTTACGACACCATGCAATTTACAAAAGCGGATATTTCGACAATTTGCACAGGGATGGCTGCCTCTATGGCATCGGTTTTGCTGGTTGCGGGTACAAAAGGCAAACGCTCTGCATTAACGCATTCTCGCATTATGATTCATCAGCCCAGCGGTAGTATGCAAGGACAAAGTTCAGATATGGAAATTACCGTGCGCGAAATCCAAAAACTCAGAAAAGAACTTTATACTATCATTGCCAATCATTCGGGGCAGCCGTTTGAAAAGGTTGATAAGGACTCTGACCGCGACTATTGGATGACCGCCCAAGAAGCACTCGACTATGGTATGGTTGATAAAATTCTTATCAATCCGAAAAAGGAAACAGGTGCTTGAAAAGTATAAATACTTTTTTTAATATTGATACGAAAATCCATAAAAAAATGTTTATTTTTTGTTTCGGTATTTTTTTTAAACATTAATAATAGCTAATGTAAATGTAAATTCCGTGATATGGCAATAATAATAGAAACCAAAAATTTGGTAAAAATTTTTAAAGAAACCGCTCAGGAAGTATGCGCTGTAAATGATGTAAATCTAAAAATAGGAAGCGGAGAATTTACTGCTATTGTAGGTCCTTCAGGTAGCGGGAAAACAACGCTCCTTAATCTTATCGGCGGTCTTGATACCCCTACTTCCGGTAAAATTTTCATTGATGGGAAAGATATTTCTATCCTTTCGCAAAAGCAAATGACTGACTTCCGACTTCAAAATATCGGTTTCGTATTTCAGGCATACAATCTGATTCCTGTCCTTACGGCAAAAGAAAATGTGTCGTTTGTTATGGAATTGCAAAACCGTTCTAAAAATCAAATAGACAGCAGAGCAAACGAATTGCTGACGGCAGTCGGATTAATAGAACGCGCTGACAGCCGTCCCAGTAAACTTTCTGGCGGACAGCAACAACGTATTGCCGTTGCACGCGCTTTGGCTTCAAAGCCGCGGTTCATTCTTGCTGACGAACCAACCGCTAATTTGGACAGTAAGGCAGCCGAAAATCTGCTTGACATTATGGAACATCTCAATAAAGATGAAAATATCACTTTCGTTTTTTCCACTCACGACCCACGAATTATGGCAAAAGCGCATAGAATTGTTACACTTGAAGACGGAAAAATTGTTAGTGAAAGTATAAATTCATAAAATTAGTATAAAAATGAATTTTATTGATGAACTGCAATGGCGTGGAATGATTCACACGGTGATGCCCGGAACTGCCGAGCAATTGCAAAAAGAAATGACAACCGCTTATGTTGGCATTGACCCGACAGCCGATTCGCTGCATATAGGGCATTTGGTGAGCATTATGATGTTGCGCCATTTTCAAAGGATGGGGCACAAGCCTATTGTGGTTGTAGGAGGGTCTACTGGAATGATTGGCGACCCATCAATGAAATCGGCAGAACGTAATTTGCTTGATATTAAAACATTGCGGCACAATCAGGAGGCGATAAAAACACAACTTTCACGTTTTTTGGATTTTAACAGCGACGTACCGAATGCAGCGGAACTTGTAAATAATTATGACTGGACAAAAGATTATCTGTTTTTGGAGTTTATACGCGACATTGGCAAACATTTGACTGTCAATTATATGATGGCAAAAGATTCCGTCCGCAAACGCCTCGACGGACAGGGTGAAGGAATGTCGTTTACCGAATTTTCATACCAACTTTTGCAGGGCTACGATTTTTTGTGGCTTTTTGAACACAAAAACTGCAAATTGCAAATGGGCGGCAGCGACCAATGGGGCAACATCACAACAGGTACAGAGTTAATACGCAGAAAACTTGGAGCAGAGGCATTTGCGCTAACTTGTCCGTTGATAACAAAGACAGACGGCGGAAAATTCGGCAAAACAGAAGATGGGAATATCTGGCTCGACCGCCGATATACTTCGCCATATAAATTTTATCAGTTTTGGCTCAATGTCAGCGATGAGGACGCAGAAAAATATATTAAAATTTTTACATTTTTGACAAAAGAGGAGATTGACGCTTTGGTTGAAGAGCAGCGAGCGGCACCGCATCTTCGCCCTCTGCAAAAGCGTTTGGCACAAGAAGTTACGATTATGATTCATAGCCGTCAGGATTATGAGCAGGCAACGGAGGCTGCGCAAATCCTTTTTGGCAATGCCACCGCCGATACTTTAAAAAAATTAGAAGAGGAAACGATAGTTGCCGTTTTTGAAGGCGTTGAGCAGTTTAAAATCAGTAAAAATTCGATTGAAAACGGAATAAAAGCAATAGATTTGCTTGTAGAGGCAGCAGCGGTTTTTCCGTCAAAATCGGAAATGAGAAAAATGGTGCAGTCGGGGGGTGTTTCTATCAATAAGCAAAAAATTGATAATCAAGATATTATTATTGATAAAAAATTTTTATTGAATAATAAACATATATTAATTCAACGTGGAAAAAAGAATTATTATCTTTTGATTGTGGAGTAATTGTTGTTATTTCAAAAAAATGTGTTTTGTTTGTAATATAATTTTAAAAATTAATTTATTTTTAAAAAAATTGTTATTTAAGAAAAAGTTTGTAATTTTGTGTTTTTAAAAATTTAATCATAATTGAGTATGTAATAAATACAATAATGTGTTAATTAGCACATTGTTAAGACATATAAAAATTAGGCGTTTTAGTTTAAATCTTTCTTACAGTAAAATGTGGCAATTTTATACCAAGAGAGTTTAAGTTATAATGTTTACGCTGTGGCGTGTACTTTGAACTTATTCTGTTTGGTAATAGGTAGCCACAAATTAAAAACCTTCTGTAAGCGGGATACAACTAAAAGTATCACGCTTTTTTATTTTGTCAAATAATGAAAGAAAATATTTTTAATTTTTAATAACCATGAAGAAAAGTTTTTGTTTCACCATGTTTTTATCGCTTGCGTTGATGTTAAATGCGCAACAAGCGAGTATCACGAAATTGTACAATCAGGCGCAAGTTGCCGAAACAATGGGTAATTTGGATGATGCCATAGAATTGTATGGAAAAATTTTGAAAATTGACCCGCAGTTTGCCAGAGGCTATTTGGCTTTGGGCAATGTCTATGTGAAAAAAGGTCAGGACGTTAATTCTTTGCAAAATGCAATTCTGAATTTTACAGAGTATCTGCGTCTTAACCCAAATGCTGAAAACTCTGAGGATGTTCAAACGAGTCTTGACAAGTTGGAGTACATTTTGGAAAAATCCGAGCAAAGAGAAAGCAACCACGAACTGCTGCTGGGAAGATGGGCTTCGACTGATGGAAAGTACGACAAATATGGCAGAAGTCTTTTTATTTTGGACATCAAAGAGTTTGACGACAAACTTCAAATCAGTATTGAGCCTTCTTCTTTGGCATATTCAGACGAATTTTTCAGTAAAACGGTTTATATTGACGACCCCAGCGCCAATGCCTATGCAGTTAATTTTACCAACGATAAAAATTATATGCCTTCGCAAGCGAAATATGCTTTTAACAGTGAAATGATAAGTAATGTTTCTTCTCAATTAGGCAGTTTTGGAGGAGTAGCAAATGCGGTAGGACAATTTCTCAACAGCAGTGCACAGGAAAAGGATTTGCAAAAGAAAACATTGACAAGTTTTGAATTGAAAATCAACCCTATTCCTGATGAAAATAAAAAACTTAAATGTTTTGTCAGGATATCTATCAAAGAAGCAACACCTCTCAAAGAGCAGATGGTATTGGATACTGTGATGGTTGATGAATTATATAAAGTGAGCAACGATTTTCAAAATGCTATGCCGCTGGCTTATAATTATGGTAATATGAATGTATCAGCACAGAAGTATAATCCTTTTGACAAAACAACACAAAATACTAAATCTATGAGTCTTTTCAATTCATCCAATTATCCGAATAAGCAGGGAATAAATTTATCCAATTATCCAAATAAGCAAATAGCAAATCTATATAAAAGTGGTAAAACCCAAACTACTATAGGGACGGTTTTTACTGCTTGCGGGGCTGGAATTCTGGGCTTAGGATTAGGTTTTGCCTTAGCTGATGCAATAGACGATGATCCCAATAAAAGCAGCATAAGTTCTGCTCCATTCGTAATAACAGGAGGAGTACTTACAGTTATTGGTCTTCCTTTAATGTTCACTGGTGCTCATTCAACCAAGAAAGCCATTAAACTCTATAATGAGGATTTGGAAAAAAGAAGAGGCAATACTTCGGAATTAAAAATCGGTCTTACCGGCAATGGCGTGGGTTTGGCGCTTACATTTTAAATATTGAAAATGATGAAGAAATATTTGATATTTCTTGCGGTAATGTTGGCTGGAAATAGTGTTCATGGCTATTCCCAATCGGCAGATTACTCAAGATATTATAATCAGATGATGCAGAAAGCAAAAAACTTGGGTACCAATCTTGGAAACGAAATAAACAGAGAATTAGAGCGTTGCTCGCGGCTCGCTATGAATCCTTCCAACAAAGACATTTTTGTTTTGTATGCAGGTGGAAATAAATTGGGCAGTTTTGCTGATGAATGGAGTTGCAAAGCACATATCAACAGCATCAAATTGCAGATAAAAAGTGCGATGGAAGGTCTTCTCAACGAGGCGCCTTCCGATGTGAAACGGATGTATGGAAATCAATACAGGAATGCCATCGGTTCATATATTAACAGTATAAGTTTTACTTACCGAAAAGAGTCCAATCCCAATTATCGCCCTCCCAATGCAAACGGATTGAATACCAATAATATTCAGAATTTGAATCAACAAAATCCGAATGTTCCCAACGAACCGCCCAAATCCTTTTTCTCTACGACCGAACCCAAAGCAAAGGACAATAATAGTAACAATATTTTGGAATCATTAGTCGTATCCGATGACAAAAGCGATGCCCCCATATCAATAGAAGATATGCTGACGGTAAAATCGGAGTCATCCAATCAGAAAGATATACTCAATGAATTGCAGCAAGGTATCAACAGAAATAATTATGACGAAAATAGAAAAAATCAAAGGTCTATTACTATTTCCGGAACAACGGTAAATACACAGCAAAATACTCCTGCGCCTCCTACTTTAGATAACATTTCTTTACCGCCTCCAAAAACGTATAATAACAGAACCGATAATAATCGAGATAAAGAAATATTAAATGATATAAAAAGTAATATGACTAATGACCAATATTATAGTTTGCAGGCTTATTTGCTTTCTGAAACAGGTAGCGAACCTGATTTTGTGGAAAATAGAAATGGTGCATATATTTTTAAAGATAACAATACTATCTATGAAGTAACTCCGAACAAATTTTTCACTTCTCTGGTTTCTGTAAAAAAAACCAATATAAATGTAGATGGGGACTACAATTATTCCGACTTAAATAATATGTCAGCAAATTGGAAAGTGGGAAGTGAAACTTCTCTTGCCGTTATTACGAAAGGTGGTAAAATAGTTTCTCTAAAGGAAAATACAGAAGTAACCGTAGAGGGAAAAGCGGAAGACGAATCGTTTAGTAGATCTATAAAAGGTGGAGCGGAAGCATCAAAAAGCAGAGAAATTTCGTACAGTTCGGGGGTTAATGTTAATATTAAAGATGGGAAAATTAGTTTATCTACGATTGAGGCTCATGTTTCCGGAAATGTAAGCATTGGTACTACTGCAGGATATACAGCAAGTGCAAACAAAGAAGTTTCGGTATCTTTGGTAGCCAGCGATTTCAAATATAAAAAAGAAGATGATGGAATTGAAGTTGATGCTTCGGCAGGTTTAGCCGCAGGAGCAACTATCAAAGATAATGAAAAATCTATACGTGCCGGAGGCGATGTCGGAGTAGCCAGCATAATTGGCGAGATTGGTTATAAGGAAAAAGATTGCACAAGTTTGTACGCGAATGACCCTAAGGCAGTGGTTCATTTTTTAAAAAATGAGATAAAAACATCAAAAGAAAAACTTAATAAAACTTCCGTTCCTGTAACAACAACAGGTTATGTAATGGACAAAGAAAAAATAAAACAAGACAGAAAAGACGAACTAACAAAAATAGAAACATATAACAAACTTATCAAAAAAATAGAAACAACAGGTTCAACTGATGGAGTAATTTATTATCCCACTGCTGATTAAAAATGCCCAATAATTTATCTTCTGCACTTCCTTGCTGCCTCCTTGTTTGCAACGCGGGGGCAGTGGTATTTTTATATCAAACTCACATCATTTAAAATTGCTATCTACAAAAATTTAAACAGATTCTTCATCGACACAGAAAAAATTGCTCCTTTATACCTTTGTTTGGCGAAAAAGTGTTGAAAAACAAGACAAAGTTAGAGGCAAAAAAAGAGTTAAATGTTTAATTTATATAAATCGTAATTGAAAGTTACACATAGTGTATTTGTATTTTATTGAATATTAATATTTTATGACATTTATTTGTGTAAATATTTTTTGTAAATTATATAATGAAATTTCTTTGCGTATATGTAATAAATATATTACTTTTGCAAAATGAAAAGCGAAGAAATCAAAATAAGAGAAGTTGTATTATCAAATGAATTTTTTAACTATTATAATGGTTTGAACGTTAAAGTACAAGACAAATACATTTATGCTTTGCAATTGATTGAAACATTAAAAGTTGTAAGTGAAAAGTTTATTAAGAAAATTCAAAATACTGAATTTTACGAAGTACGTGTTTCTGTTAGTACAAATGAATACAGAACAATGTTCATAGCAGTTGATAATCCAAATTTTATGGAAGCAACGAAAGTAATTTTATTAAATTCGTTTTTGAAAAAAGACAACAAACAGTATAAAAAAGAAATAACAAAAGCAAGAGCAATTTTAGCAAAGGAGGAATTATTATGATATTCAATGAAGAAAAACTGGCTAAATTAAAAAGAGCCGATGAATTGTTTGAAGAACGTTACGGTGCAAAAGGCAGCCCTTCCCGCATAGCATTTGAAGAGCGTGCTTTAAATTGGTATTACAGCGAAATACTAAAAGAACGCCGCAAGGAGTTAAAAATTACCCAAAAGCAACTTGCTGAAAAAGTTGGGAAAAAACGGGAATATATTGCCATATTGGAAAAAGGCGAAACCGATATGCAGTTATCCACGTTTCTAAATATCAGCAGTGCGCTTGGACTTAAATTTTCGTTGGGTATTTAGTCCTGATTTTCAATAAAAAACTCTCACTGCCTCCTTGTTTGCAACGCGGGGGCAGTGGTATTTTTATATCAAACTCACATCATTTAAAATTACTATCTACAAAAATTTAAACAGATTCTTTATTGCCACTCAAAAAGGACTCATTTATTTTGAAAAAATGGAACGGACATATACTTTTTGTAATGTAGGTGCTAAAAAAATATGGAACATCAACGATAAATTATATGTTTTGTTTGACGATGGAAAATTTGCAGTCATATATCCGGTAAATATGTTTGAAGGTTTTACGCAAGTATAATTTTTGGAGTATAAGGATTAAAAATAAATCGAAACAAAATATTTTTTAAGAAAAAGTTGTTTTGTAACTAAAAAATAGTTACCTTTGCAAACGGAATTACAAATAGTATGAGTTCACACGAAAAATTATTAGAACGTTTTTTGAAACTTCCCAAAGATTTTACTTGGGACGATTTGAAACGTCTGCTCGGTAAGTACGGTTATTATCAAAATAATGTGGGTAAAACCTCTGGTTCCCGTGTTAGATTTGAAAACGATGATTCGAATATTTGTCTTGACCTGCACAAACCGCACCCAAAAAATATTTTGAAACCATATCAAGTGGCGGATGTTTTGGAATTTCTTAAAAAAATTGAAGTAATAAAAGATAAGTAAAAAAGACTATGGACAATATATTGAAATATAATGATTTTATTGCTGCTGTAAGGTACAGTGAGGCGGATGAAGCGTTTATCGGGAAAATAGAAGGCATTGATTCGGTTGTTTCGTTTGAAGGTCAAAGCGTTAAGGAATTAAAAGATGCTTTCAAAGATGCCGTAGAGGGTTATTTGGATTTTTGCAAACGGAAAGGTATTGTCGAACCGAAAAAATCCTATACAGGTGTGTTTAATGTCAGGATTGATTCCGATTTGCACCGTAGGACTGCTATCGTAGCAAAAAGTCGCGGCTATACGCTCAATGCCTTCGTGAAAAAATCTATCGAACGAAATTTGGAATATGCCGATTAATTCAATTAACAAATTGCTGTTTCCCTCGTAAAGAAGCATGCATTTCTCGTTTTTCGTATTTGCAATTTGCAACCGTGCGAAAATAAAAAACGGCAAAAATTTTATTTTCCTATGAGGTAACAGATTGCATTAGTGTCATCATAGTTATGTAATTTTTTATAAAAAAAAATGCACAAATCAGGTTTTGTAAATATTATTGGTAATCCGAATGTTGGGAAATCGACATTGATGAATGCGCTTGTAGGAGAGAAGATTAGTATTATCACTTCCAAAGCGCAAACTACGCGGCATCGTATTTTGGGGATTGTCAACGGAGAAGATTTTCAAATCGTTTATTCCGATACTCCGGGGGTCATAAAGCCTAATTATAAATTGCAGGAGGCAATGTTGAGTTTTTCAAAATCTGCTTTGACCGATGCCGATGTGCTGCTTTATGTTACGGATATTTTTGATTCGGAGACAAAAAACTCTGATTTTATTGAAAAAGTTAAGCAAAATTTGTCCCCTGTTTTTCTTATTATAAATAAAATTGACCTCACAGAGCAGAAAAAACTTGAAGAATTGGTTGAAAAATGGGAAGCGCTGCTTCCTAATGCAGAAATTTTCCCGATTTCGGCACAGGAGAAGTTTAATATTGATAATCTGTTCAAACGAATTTTGGCGCTTTTGCCCGAAAGTCCGCCATATTTCGACAAAGACCAGATGACCGACAAGCCGGCACGATTTTTTGTTACGGAAATTATTCGTGAAAAAATTTTGATGAATTACGATAAGGAAATTCCGTATTCGGTAGAAGTAGAGATTGAGCAATTTATTGAAACAGAAAAAATTATAAACATAAATGCGGTTATTTACGTTGAACGTGATTCTCAAAAAGGAATAATTATAGGACATGGCGGCAAAATGTTAAAAAAAGTAGGTACTGCCGCCAGACACGATATAGAAGCGTTTTTTGAGAAGAAAATTTTTCTTCAACTTTTTGTAAAAGTAGAAAACAACTGGCGAAACAAGGTAACAAAATTAAAGTCGTTTGGGTATGAGTGAAATGGAAACAATTAGTGCGGAAATTTACAATTTTGGTTTGAGAATTACTCCTTCGGTTTTATGTCCGTCTGCTTTTGCGATGAGGGGCTTTGAGAAACGGATATGACGGATATTTTCGGTTTCAAAGTGTGCTTTTTGACTATTCAAAAATTCCAAATTGTAAAATCCGTCATCTGCAAATGGATTGATGGTAAAATAAAAGACGCCAAGCGAAGTCAAATTCTGGAAAAAATGTGTACCCTGACTTGGGTCAATCCTGTAATCGGGCAATCCCGCCTCAACAATTACACGGGCATTGCTTATATTTTGCCATTTAACAGGCACTCCAAGCCACGCATCAGAAGAACCCCACCTGCCCGGTCCAACCAAAATATAATTGCGATTTTCAGAGATGAGTTGTATATTCAGTTTGTCGATTTGTTCTGCAAGTCGTTGATTATTAGAGGAATCAAATGTCTCAGGTCTTATATAAATTATATCAAAAATATTATCTATAATTCCATTTCCCAAAGCATTATTAGAAAAAATAATAGAATTTTCGAGTGGAATTTTATCCAAATTTTCGGAAAAATTAGCATGCATATCAACAATAGGGCGCACTTGCAACAAATAGAACGTGTGTTGCCGAGCGGGTGAATAGTCAATATTTACAGCAAATTCTATTTCTACGGGTCGTCCCATTTCCTTTTGGGCAACAGAAAGCAGACTTTTTAGAATATCCGACAAAGGGAAAATATTGTGTTTTAGAATGTTAGCAAAAGTAATTAATCGCCTTCCGTCTTCGTTTATATTGTCGGCAATCGTCTGTTGACGAAAATTGTATGTTGAGGCAATATATTTCAAAGTTCCATCTTTTTCTGCATCTTGTACATTGATTTTCAGCAAATTAAACGCATCATCAGTTGTCGGTTGAAATTTTTTATCTTCTAAATTTAAAGCAAAAAAATAATCCTGCGTATCTTTCAAAGTAAGTTGTAAAGTACTTGTTTGCAGCACATTATTCGGATGAGGCGGTGAAAAACGCAATGCGCGTCCGCCATCAACAATATATTTACCCAATCCAAATGCAATATTTGCCACTCCTTCGCTGTTTTTTTCTGCGCCGATAGGGTAATAATTGAACGATTGTGCAGTGCCGGAAAAAGATGGATAAAAGCGGTTATGATGCTCTATACCGCATATTTCCTGCAAAACAACCGCCATTCGTTCTTCGTCAATCACATTTTTTGTTGTGTGCATATACATTTTGCTTGCCCTGTAATAAACCGATGCATAAACCGCCTTTATAGCCTTTATAACCATTTCAACGGTATTATCCATATCAGAATAGTCGCAAGGCAACATATAAGTAGAATATATTCCTGCAAATGGTTGATAATTAGAATCTTCCAATAAACTTGATGAACGCACTGCCAATGGTGCATACACCGTTTGGACAAATGCACGAATATTATGATAAAGTTGTTTAGGCAATGTTGCGGTCAGAAAACGTTCAAGAATTTTTTCGTCGGACGCTTCCGATAGTGCAAAATTGTAAAGTTTATTTGTTTCCATAAATTCGGCAAAAATATCGGTGCATATTACTAATGTTTTGGGAACAGTAATATTCACATTATCAATATTTTGCAAATGGTCATTTCGTTTAATCATTGCATCGACAAAAGCCAGACCGCGTCCTTTTCCGCCAAGAGAACCATCACCCAAGCGTGCAAAATTGGAATATTTATCATACCTTTGAGGGTCAAAAATTGCAACAACCCCGCGATTTTTTATTTGACGATACATCACAATTGCATCAAAAACAAGTTGACGTACTTCGTCCATTGAGATATTAAGCGTTTGGACATCAAAACTTTTCAAAAATTCAGCCAAAGGAAAAATCGCCCGCGAATAAAGCCATCGCGAAATATCGTTACGCAAAACGTGCTGCAACAAACATTCATCACTAATATTAAAAATATTATCTTGCAAATCTTTGAGATTTTTAATCTGCACTTCCAGCAATTTTGTATTTGGATTATAAAAATTAAAATCGCCAAAACCAAAACTGGACGTTATTTGATTTCGCAAGTCAATAAAAAATGTTTTTGATAATTTTGAAATAAAAATTGCATTAAGTTCGGCGGCAGCCGAAATGTTGGTTTCATCGGTAGATTCAATAATCAAAGGCACAAATTTATCTTTTTTGCGAATTTGACGGCAAAGTTTTATGCCTGCATGAATATCTTCTTTGCTGTTTTTCTGATATTCTACATCGGAAATCACGCCCAGAATATTATTTGAATATTTATTGTAAAGAGACATTGCCTCTTCGTAATTTCTGGCAAAAAGAATTTTCGGTCGTCCGCGCATTCTGACCATGCGCTCGTGTTCGTTAAGCGCCTCAGTCATAAATGAACTTGATTGTTTGAAAACAAATTTATACAGACGTGGAATAATTGCAGAATAAAAACGTATCGAATCTTCAACAAACATAATCGCTTGAACACCAACCGATTTGATATCTTCATCAATATTCATTTTGTCTTCAATCAATTTAATGATGGCAAGCAAAATTTCGGGGTCTCCGAGCCAACTGAAGACGTAGTCAATAGCCGATAAATCTTCCTTGGCAAGTTGTTCTACTGCAATTCTGGAGAACGGCACAAGTGCAACAATAGGAATGCTCTCGTATGCTTGTTTTACTTTTTTTGCCCATTCAAAAGGATTAATCGTATCGCCGGCAGGCATCGAAATTATCAAATCAAAACTCATTTCGTTGAGCGCTGCTGCTGCCTCTTTTTCCGAAGTAACAAGCCGAAAACGCGGCGGATAGCGCAAATGAAGCGAAGTATATTCGTTAAAAATCTGTTCATCAATGCGTCCGTCTTCTTCCAAAGTGAAAGCATCGTAACGGCTTGCATAAAGCAAAACGTTGTAAATCCGATGTTTCATCAAATCGGCAAACGAAGTATCTCTAAAATAAAACTGTTTGATATTAGGTTGAGTTATCATTTTTTGCAGATAAAATTCCGAAGGCAAAAGTAATGAAATTTACCAAAAAACATAAAAATTAAGTAGAATCCTCTTTAACAACTTTAGTTTATTTATTCAAAATTACCGCTTCGTTTTCTAACGAACAACTATACATAAAATCATAATCGGTTGCATTTTCGGCGTCATCGAAAGTACTAAAAAGGTCGGATAAATTTTTCAACTGACTGATTTTCAAATTAATAATATTTAATTTCAGTGGCAATTTGATGTAACCGGTAAGCACGTCGTACAGAGCGTCAAGATTATTCCCAAAATAATCGGGCAACTCAATTTTCAACTTCAACTGCCGGTAGAAATCGTCATTTGTTTGAATGTTTTTAAAATCAATTTCAATAGATTGAATATTTTCCATAAGTTATTGTTTTTCAAATGTTTTATAATGATTGTGAGTTAAAAAAATAAGTCCATCGTTACTGAAAACGATTCGGTCGGCACCACGATTTGAGCAATTGTAGTTCACATCTGCTTCAAAATATTGGCGTCCGTTTTTTGCAGGCAGCGATTTTTCGCGATTGCTAAAATGGTCACCTCCGATTGCACGACCGGGCAAAACATCACACAAATTGCCTTGAGAGGCATCCCAACCTTTTCTTTGTGCTTCTTGCTTTGTAATATAACAATCGGGCAACCGCCTGTTTCCTTTCAAAAATGCAATTACACGTTTTTCTTCTGTGAGTTGATATATTGAAAGTGACTTTTCAGATGTATTATTTTCCTGTAAATCAGAAATTTGTGCATTAATGGAAATAGCCGAACTATCCGGCTGCAAATCTTGAGTTTTATTTTCTGTTATTTTATAATAAAAAAAAATCAGTGCAAGTCCAAAAAAAATTCCAGCCGAAAGCAATAAAAGTTTTTTCTTCATTTTTAATAAATATAATTAATTGAAAATCAATAATAAGAATTTGAATTAGCAAAAAAATAAATGTGCAAAAATAATTTTTTTAATTAAAAAAAAACAAATTTATCATAAAAATTTTTTCAAACAAAAAAGAATTTGTAACTTTGCAGCCGCGAAAAAAGGAAGATGCGGAAATAGCTCAGATGGTAGAGCACGACCTTGCCAAGGTCGTTGTCGCGGGTTCGAACCCCGTTTTCCGCTCACAATTTATATTTTAGCGAAACATGCGGTTTCGCTTTTTTATAAAAATACTTGTTGTTTGTTTGCCCAAGTGGCGGAATTGGTAGACGCGCTAGTTTCAGGGACTAGTAATCGCAAGGTTGTGCAGGTTCGAGTCCTGTTTTGGGCACAAAATGATTTAAAATTTGGAATTGTTTTTGAAAATAATATAATACTTCTGCGCAAGTGGTGAAATTGGTATACACGCTACTTTGAGGGGGTAGTGCCGGTTCCGGCGTGTGAGTTCGAGTCTCATCTTGCGCACAAAATATTGAGTATTAAGTGATTAAAGCGATTTTTTAAAGGAAAAATAAAAAAAAGCGACAAAAACGCAACAATTTTTTTCAGGGTTGGTTTGTCAAAAAACAGCCATGAAAAGAAATGTTTATACCATTTACGAACATTATGAAGAAATAAATATTAAACTTTTTTAATAATCGCCCTACAAATGCCTCTGCAGAATCTTTTAATGCGAAAATTAAAGCATTCAGGGCTTCACTCAGAGGAGGAGTAACGGATATGAAATTTTTCTTATTCAGAATGGCGAATATTTGGGGATAAAAAACAGGCTTTTATGGGTGAGCCCATTAAACTATTTACCTTATTTTTGATAAAAAGAAAAATGCAGCCAAAAAATTTACAGGTTATCCTGGCAATGAAACAATGCAATAAGCAATAGAAAACATGATGACGCAGTGAGCAAATGATAGTTTCTCTTTTAGTATTTTTTCTTACTTATTGGCTTAATGGTCAATCGAAGTGACTATTTACCTCATTGTCAATACAATCGGCAATTTTATTTCTTTTTTTTCGGCTGTATTAGGGTTAAAAAATTGAAAATAGAGAACATACACTGCCGGATTAGCCATTTTGCCGTCCTGACGAGTCCCATCCCAAGTCAAAAAACCTTCTGATGAGAGCAAAACGTTATTACACAGTTGTTTAATGCGATTTCCGAGTGCATCAAAAATGACCGCATTAGCCGTTGAGCCAATTAATTCTGTTGCATAGTAAATATAGCAAAGGTCATTATAACCGTCATTATCAGGCGAAAAATACTCAGTTTCGAGCCAGATTCGATTGTCGTTTTTATTATTTTGTAATTCGTGGTATTGTGAATTCTTGTATCCCGGTGTTCCGTAATTTACATCGAAAGCGGCTGAATGCCAAGAGTTTATATCGTTTGAAGGCATTTTTGGATTAATCTTTTCCAGCGAAACATTTCGAGTATTGTTTAAAAGGATATAGTGCATTTTGGGTGAATAAGTAAAACTGTCAAATTCCGACCCCGCATTTTCATCAAGTAAAATGATGGTTGCGCCTTCATTGTTAAGTGCGTTCCAACGTACTGTAGTATAGATTTTTGCAGATTCTTCTGATAAATTAAAATAATAATAAAGTTGTATTGCATCATTACAAAATGCAGCATAATCATTTGGATATAAAATAGTTTGCGAAGGAATCTCAACGAAAGTATTGTAACTTCCATCTGTTCTTAAATTTGTCAGTTTAAGATTTGAAATATCAAGAGTATCGGATGTTAAATTTGCAATTTCAATATATTCCGGCACTTCTTCTGAGGTATTGAACATAACTTCGTTGAAAGTAATATCTCCGAATTGCGGTTTTAAATAAACTTTTGGTTCTGGAGGAATATCTCCCGTAACTTCAATATTATCAAAGAAATAATTATTACCTGTTGTATTTGTATTGCTGTATAAAACGCCGAAATAATTACCTCGTACAACAGCATTATTAAAGGTTGTTCCTTCGAGGTAAAAATCATCTTCGTCCGGCTTTTTGGAATAAAGGGCAAAGTTTCCTTCGCTATCGCGCGTTACTCGAATCGTTAAAATAACCAGCTGATAATCAATGCGCTTGTCAATTCCATCAATGATTTTTGTTTTTTTTGTTCCTTGTTGCAAAAAAAGCGAAACTTCATCGTTTGTTCCACCAATCTGCACATAATATGCATAGCATGTGTCTGGCTTTAAATTATTTGAAATCAAATAAATAGAAGCGTAATTATTTGCACTTGTAAGATAATTTATCTGCACATCTGCCTGCCAAACTGCATTGTCCATTGCCTGCGAAAAAGTGAAGAGATATGAAGTAGATGCTGTTGAGGCGCACGATTGTAGTTGCAAATTGCTGTTAATAAAAAAATTATCAGTAATACCAATCCATTGCGGATTTTGTGTAAAATCGCCGTCAGAAAAATCATCAAAAAATTGCGCATTTACCGAAACCGAAAATGTACACACTAATATAAGGAAAAATACTTTTTGCATTTTATAATTATTTTTTGCAAAAATATAAAAAAAACAGTAAAAAAACAGTAAAAAAACATCGCAAGATATTTCCTGCGATGTTTTCCTTTCGTAATATGAGAATAACAAAATATTATTTTGAAATTTCAAACTGCACGCGGCGGTTTTTAGCACGACCGTCGGCAGTACTGTTCGTTGCAATCGGTTGCTTTTCGCCCATTCCAATCACTGAAATATTACTTGCCGGAATACCTTTGCTAACTAAATAATTTTTAACAGTCGTTGCGCGGTCAAGCGAAAGAGCCTGATTATAAGCGTCAGTACCAATAGCATCGGTATGACCTGTTATTGTAATTTTATTTCCGACTGCATTTTCTTTCAAAATAGAGGCAATATTGTCCAAAACATCAAAAGAAGTAGGTTTATCCAGCGGATTGTCGTTTGCAATTGTACTCTTATTGAAATGGAAATGAATGTTATCAAACGAGGCAGTTACCGCTGATGGTTTGTTCATGTCACTAATAGTACCGTTCAACCTCTGCAAATCTCTCTTGAGTTGGTCAATGTCGTTGGTGTTTTTGCTGACTTTCGGTTCAAGATTTTTTAAATCTCCATCCAAATTGTTCAGACCCTGTTCCAGAGCATCAACGCGTTGTCTTAGACCTTCATCGTTTGGAGCAACTTGATAGAGGTCGGAGAAGTAATCTTTTACCAAAGCATTGCGTGTGTGGACATTATTGTTCGCTCCAAATTTGAAGCGCAAGCCAATATTAACCAGCCATGCATCATTGTTGTAAGCTCCCTGCGAGCCATCAGCTCCTTGTTTACCTCCAAGATTGTCATAAGTGTAGGCACGGTACTGACCTTCCAAAATCAAAGCCAAAACAGGAGTGAAATTAATGTCAAAATTAAATCCGCCCGTAAAAACAGGAGAATAATCGTTGTTTTCTTTCTTCACATTCGGGTCATCGTCCTTATATGAATAAAAACCTACTCCTGCACCAATATTAGCATAAAGGGCAGTTTTACTCCAGAAACCTCTACGCAAAGGCGAAACCAGATTGGATAAGTTAAAAGAGCTGTTCAAAACTCCGTCAATGGTGTGTCCGTTGAACTGATAGCGGGCATAATCATAATAACCTGCTTCCAAACCGATGCCATAGTAAGGAGTTGCTGTGTATTCAATTTGAAGTGCTCCCTGCCAACTTGAACGATCAATAAAAGAGGTCATTCTGCCAGTTTTATCCGGATTCACAAGAATTGCTTGTGGATCACGCTGAATACGAAACTGATTTACTCCACCTTTAAGAGCCAACGACCAGCGAGAATAGTCCTTAACAGCATTAGTTTCAGTACTTTCCTGCGCGGCAACTGTTAAAAAAGCTACCAGCATTGCTGCAAACATAAAGATAGTTTTCTTCATAAACAAAATTATAATTTTAATGTTAATATTACTTTTATTTAAAATTTATTTACTACAAAATTAATAAATATTCTGCGGCAAAATTACAATATATTTCTTAAAAAACAATTTTTTTTTAATATTTTATTTGTTTTTTTTAATATTATTATAAAAAAATCAATGTAATATATTGTAAATTAATTCTTTATAAATTTCACTTTCATTATTTTCCGAAAATTCAAACCCTTTGCTGCGTGCATCGGCTTTTCTTATATTACCTAAAATTTCCATAGTTTTGATTGCATTGAATGTTTTTGCAGCATTGGCAACACTGACAGCAACTGGAAACGGCACTACACTAAGTTCCTTTCCTATTGCCGCTCTTTTGGTATTAGAATCGAAATAACTTTCATTTCCAACAAGTTTGATATTTGCAGGCAAATAATGATAATGTAAAATATTTACAAAGAAATTAAAAAGTTGGGCTAAAATCTGTTGTATTGAGTTTGCTTTTTTATTTTCGGCAAAATATTGCACAATGCGATTTGCCTTTAATGCGTCTCTATCTGTCAATGCCTTCTCCAATTCGAAAACATTAAAATCTTTGCTAATTCCGATATAGCATTCAATATTTTCAGTAGTAATTTTTCTGTTATTCGGGGGCAATGTACTAATAAGTTTTTCAAAGGCATTGAGAATTCGAGTCAAATCCGTTCCTAAACATTCACACAACAGATCAATCGACTTGTTGTCCATTTCAATATTATTACTTCGAGCATATGTATCTACCCAAGTTTGCATTTGATTTTCGCGTAGTTTATCGGATATAAAAACTACGCCGTTTTTTTCAATCTCCTTAAACCATTTTAAGCGTCCGTCTGGAGTACTATATTTATAGCAAAATACTAATATTGTGGAATTTAGCGGTTTTTGTAAATAAAAAGACAAATTTTCCCATTCTTTTTTAATATTTTGTGCTTCTTTTACAATAATTACTTTATAATCAGACGACAAGGGATACCCTTTTGCAAAATTAATAATATCTGCAATACTTGTTTCGCCTCCGTAAAGAACAATTTGATTAAAATCCTTTGCCGATTTGTCAAGTACATTTTTTTCTATATAATCTGCGATTTTGTCTATATAATACGGCTCTTCTCCCATCAAAAAATAGACAGATTTATATATTTTTTTTTGTAAATCGCCGATAATCTGTTCGTAAGTTATTCCATCTTTTTTTGCCATTTTTTCAGAATAAAAAAATTAAGAATTTTTTTGCAAAATTACTTTTTTTAATGAAAAAACTTACCTTTGTCCGAATATTTTTTCCAAAGAATAAAAAAAGTATGTATAAAGTAAAACGCCATCCCGAACGAGAAATGATTTTTGGTATTCGCTCATTGATTGAGGCGATTAAAAGCGGGAAAACTATAGAAAAAATTATGCTTCGCCGTGACATGAACAATCAATTGTTGCTCGAACTTTTTGCCGCTGCCGCCAGCGAAAATATTCCCATACAAAAAGTACCGCTGGAAAAATTAAATCAACTTACATCAAAGAATCATCAAGGTGCGATAGCGTTTATTTCTTCCGTTGAATTTCAACTACTTGAAAACATTGTTCCTGCACTTTATGAGCAAGGGGAAAATCCGTATATTATTGTACTTGATGGAATTACCGATGTGCGTAATTTTGGAGCAATAGCTCGCACTGCTCAATGTGCCGGTGTTAATGCGATAGTCGTGCCTACTGTAGGCAGTGCTGCTATCAATGCCGATGCAATAAAAACATCTGTGGGAGCGCTGTTAACACTTCCGGTGTGCAGAGTTCAAAATTTGAAAAATGCCCTGCGTTTTCTCCGCGAGAGCGGATTAAATATTATTGCTGTTACTGAAAAAACTGATATAAATTATACAGCAGTTTCATACACCGACCCATTGGCATTGGTTTTAGGAGCCGAAGATCGAGGAATTTCGCCTGAAATATTGAATATGTGTAGCAAAAGGGCTGCTATTCCGCTCTTTGGTACTATCGAATCATTGAACGTGTCGGTTGCAGCAGGTGTAGCAATGTATGAAGTTGTGCGTCAACGCAAAAATCTTGAGTAATTATGAACTGATTAAACCTCTTATAACATTTTTTTGCCAAAACGAAAATCTGTTGTACTTTTGCAACACAATATAGGCAAATTTGATGAAAAACTTAAAATTTTTACTTCAGAAAGAATTTTTACAGATATTTCGCAACAAAAGCATGGTATTGATGATTGTGTTGATGCCTACAATTATGTTGCTTATTTTGCCGTGGGCAGCTACTTTCGAACAAAGAAATATTCAACTGTTGGTAGTAGATAATGATCACAGTGAACTTTCGCGTGCATTGACTCAAAAACTTGCATCTTCCAAATATTTTGTTTTGCAACAATATACATCTGCCTACAAAGATGCAATCGAATTGGTAGAGCGCGATAAATGCAGCATTAGTTTAATTTTCCCGAAAAATTTTGAAACAAATATAATACGTGAACATCGACTTGATTTCATGCTAAATATTGATGCAGTCAATGGGCAGAAAGCAGGAACTGGGCTTTCGTATATTTCTCAAATTATTAACGAATATTTGCAAGACGAATTTGCAAAAACAATGAAAAACCCAATGCCGCAAATAATTTTGCAACCCCAATATCGCTACAATTCTTCGATGGAATATTTCCCCTTTATGGTGCCGGGTATTTTTGCAATATTACTGACAGCAATTACTGCAATGCTTTCGGCGCTTAATATTGTCCACGAAAAAGAACTTGGGACAATAGAACAGATTAATGTAACTCCGATATCAAAGGTATCTTTCGTTGTAGCAAAAGTGATGCCTATTTGGGTGATAGGTTTTATAATTTTTACAATAGGAATAATTATTGCACGTTTGATTTACAATATTACTCCGGTCGGAAATCTGCTGTATGTTTATTTGGGTGCAATAATTTACATTATAGCGCTTTCCGGTTTCGGAATTATCATTTCAAATATCGCCTCCACAGAGCAGCAAGCAATGTTGATGATTTTCTTTACTTTGATGTTGATGATTTTGCTCGGAGGGCTTTTTACTCCTGTAAACAGCATGCCCGACTGGGCGCAGGCAATCACGTGTTTTAACCCATTTAAATATATAGTGGAAATTCTTAGATTGATTTATCTTAAAGGAAGCGGATTGTCCGATATTGTTCCGCAAATAATAAAGTTGTTGTGTTTTGCTGTGGGGTTGAATGTTCTTGCTGCAATAAGTTATAAGAAAAAAGATTAATCAAATAAATTTTAACATTTAATAATGTTTCTTGGGAATTGGAATAAAACAATAATGAAAGATTTATTAACAAATATTGGGACGTTCATTCGGAAAGTTATTGACTTTTTTTATCCGACTTTTAGAAAATATATTCCTCATGAAATTTTTTTATACGGAGTAACAGGTGCGATAAATTTAGTTTTTGACTGGGTAATTTTCTTCTTAATTTTCAACTGCATTCTTCATCAACAATTATTGCATCTGGGTTTTGTTACTTTCAGTTCGTATATTGCAACTTTTGTAATAAAATTTCCAATAACACTTCTCAGTGGTTTTTTCTTGCAAAAATATGTAACTTTTTCTGATTCAACATACACCAAAGGCAGGGTACAGTTGTTGCGCTATTTCGAAATTGTGGTTTTAAATATTGTGGTTTATTATTTTGGGCTCAAATTTTTTGTAGAAACAATACGGCTGTTCCCCTCAATCGCAAATATAGTTGTATCAATTATCACAAGTGCAGTGGGCTATTTAGGACAAAAATTTTTTACTTTTAAAAACTAATTTCTTTTCTTTTGTTCAATCTTATATGTGCATTTGTGGCAATGATTTTGCGACGTTTGCTCCCAATTTTTTTAAATTTTCCACCATTCCGACAATCGCGTTTGCAGTGAAAGGTCTATCCAAATTTTGTTTAACTACATAGTCGTTTGTTAAAAACTTGTTTAACGCCAATGATAAAAGTACTAAGCATGTAACGAATTATTTGACTCCTACTGCAATGACAAGATGTATGTTGTTTTTGAATCTGTCCTTTTCTTTATCGCTTGCCTTTCTTTGTGCGTTCTAATGTATAATCCGGATGCCCGATATTTTTCATACTTTGCGGGGTATTTTTGTATGTATTTTCAAAATATTTTTTCTAAAATATGTAAATATTCGTTTGTAAAATTGGCTTTATGATTTCTGTTTTCTGTTTTGTCTGCCTTAAAACGTTGATAATTTATTGTTTGCAAATCATATTTTCCGTATTTTTCCAAAATTGCCCGAATTTCGGAAACCGACATCAATCCTTCGTTATTATAACTGAGAAAAATATATTTGAAATTTGCATCTTTTATCAAACTATCCAATTGGCTTTGCACTTTATTTTTGTTGCAATATTTTGATTTTTCATAATTGGGCAAGCCCGTTTTACCTTTTGGAATAAAGGCATCATATTTCGCTATAGTATTCAAAATATGATAGTTAGCGCCATATTGACGAGCATTGTACGGCGGATCTAAATACAAAATATCACCACTGATTTTTTGTATTAACTCGTTGCTGTCGGATAAATAAACTTCGTGTTTGTTGTTATTGACATCAAAATTTGCCGGCTGCAAAATTAACTCATTTTGTGCAGTTTTTTTCAATTTTTTCAAATATGCTCCATACACCGAAGCCGTATTTGCCACTTTATCAGCACATTCAAGTAAACTTGCCAACAGAAAAAAATAGAGATTTTCAGAAATTTTATTTTCATTTTTCCAATTTTCGATTTCGGTACGAATTGTATCAATTTTTTTGCCGTTACGGTCAGAAAAATATTGTCTTTGTCCGTTTGTACCGATGCAGTAATTTTGGTAAATAAATCCGTTTTCTATTAGCGGTAATGTATTTAATTCGCTGATATATTGTTCTTTGTCTTTTATTTCAAAATTATTTTCAATAAAATTTTTATTCAAAACATAACTGTAATATTCGCAATCGTTGGCAATAACTTTTTTTACTTCACACTTAAAACTCTTCCCGACAACCCCCGTTCCCGCAAAAATATCACAAAAAACCTTGTCCGACAAATTTTTACCGACAACGTTATAAATCGTGTTTTTGATAAAATTCAAAAGTTTATATTTCGAACCGATATAGTTCATTTATTTTTGTAAAATGTGTAAATATTCAAATAAGTTTTATTATCTAAATTACCGTCTGAAATAATTACATCACGTATTCTGTTGACTGATTTCCCAAATTGAAAAGAAGGTCAATAATACTTAAATTTTTTACAAAACCAAATTTTTCGGTAAAAACCTGATAATAAGGCAAGTAAGAAGATTCATTTTCTTTTTTAGGATTAAAAATATTGCGAAAATCAGAGATATTTTCATTATTTTGATTTTCATAAAATGTTTCGGTAAAAGAAAAGTTTAAAAAATCAATTTCCAATAATTCAAATATTTTTTGTAATAATTTTAAATTATAATCAAAAAGAAAATTATATTTTTTTGTAAAAAACGGCAAAAAATCATCCTGATAATATTCAAAAGACGGTGAGTTGCTATAAGCCGATTCAATCGCCCGCCAATGGATTGTCTGCCAGTTTTCAGAGTTGGCAATGCACACATCTTTCATTAGTGTTTTTGCGCCGTTTGGTTTTTCTACAGGAATTGATAAATCCATCATTCCATTGGCTGTCAATATTTTACAGCGATTGCGATATGTTTGTTTTATATAAAATTCATTTATTTCAAAAACAATTTTTTTGCAACGCAACAATTGCATCACATAATCAATCGGCGGCAAATATGCAGTAGAAAAAACTCCTAAATCAATGTTCAGCATTAGTAAAAAGGCGTTTCCAACGAATTTTTCCGTTAAACCAGCCCTTGTCTTTGTCTAACGAAAGCCAAACAAAAACCGGACGCCCAACTATGTGGTCTTCAGGCACAAAGCCCCAGTAACGCGAATCGGCGGAATTATGACGATTATCGCCCATCATCCAATAATAATCCATTTTGAAAGTATAATAGCGGGTTTCAATATCATTAATAAATATTTTACCATCTTTTACTTCCAACTTATTATTTTCATAAACGGCAATTGCACGCTCATAAATAGGCAAATTTTTCAGCGTCAGTTCAAAAGTTTGACCGCATTTTGGAATATTTATCGGTCCATAATTGTCGCGCGACCAGCCATAGTTATTTCCAAGCGGGAAAACATCGTCATACTTATTAAAATCATTCGATTTGGTAATCACAATTTTTTTGACAAAACTATAACTCTGCAATTTTTCTTTAGCCTGATTGGTCAACGGGAAAATATATACTCTAATATTTGGGTCAAAACCCTTTTCTTGAGCAAATTCAGGAGGCATTTGGTTATAATATTGAAAATCTTCATTGCTAATACCTAATTCTTTTTGAATGTCTTTCGTAATGTCAGTTCCATCTGTCTGCACAAAATAATTAAACTGAATACCCGAAAAATGAGGTTGCGCTAGCCCATTTACATAAACCTGATTCTCAATAATTTGAACTTTATCCCCCGGTAGTCCGATACAACGTTTAACATAATTATCGCGCTTGTCGACAGGGCGATAAACAATTTCACCAAATTTTTCGGGATTGGCTGCAACAATTCTTCTGCCATAACTTTGATAAATATCTGCTTTGTTGGAATCTTTTTCAATATTCAATCCTATATTAAAAGCATAATCTCGTCCTGTGTGATAGCATGTTGAATAATAATCCGGATTTACGCATTTGAGCGGCACCGTGTCGCCCGTAGGGAAATTAAAAACCACAATATCATTGCGTTTTATATTATCAATGCCTGCCAAACGGCGATATTTCCATTGCGGATGTTCAATAAAAGATTTTGTATTAACAATCGGTAAAGTATTCTGTACCAGCGGTAAAGAAAGCGGGGTATTCGGAATTCGCGGTCCGTAACTTGCCTTACTAACGAACAGGAAATCGCCTACAAGCAGCGTTTTTTCCAACGAAGAAGATGGAATTTGGTAATTTTGAAATAGAAAAAGATTGATAAAATACACCGCCACAAGGGCAAAAACAATAGCATCTACCCAACTCATGATACCTCTAACATACTTGTTTTTAGAGTTTTTCCACCAAGTCCATGGGATAAATTTTGTAATAAAAGCATCAAAAATTAACGGGAGCAGCAACAACCACCAAAAATTGCCAACCCATGCAATAAAAAGAATATATAATATACACCATACGATTGCCTTAATCCATTGTTTTACAGGATGTTGGAGTCGTTCCGAAAGCGTCATTCTATTTGCCATAAAAAAGTTGAATTAAAATTCTATTTTCAGATAAATAATCCGCAAAATTACTTATAAAAATTGATTTATGCACAAAAACTATTTATTATAATTTTAAAAAATATAAGTTTTACAAAATTTAAAGAAAATATTTTTGCCACTTTTATTGCCAGTCGCCATTTTCTTTAATTAAATTAATCAGCGCTTCTACTGCCTGATGTTCGGGAATATTTTTGCGTATGCAGGTTTGTTTTTTATATAAACTAATATGTCCTGCCTTTGCTCCCACATAACCATAGTCCGCATCAGCCATTTCGCCCGGACCATTGACAATACAACCCATAATTCCGATTTTCAATCCCTTGAGATGAGATGTTTTTTCTTTAATTTTAGCGACAACCGATTGCAAATCGAACAGTGTCCGTCCGCACGAGGGGCAAGAAATATATTCTGTTTTGGTAATGCGTTTACGGGTTGCCTGCAAAATTCTGTATGCAACAGGAATTTCAGCCTCCGGCGGCTCGCTTAACGAAACGCGAATAGTATCTCCGATGTCATCAACGAGCAACGAGCCGATTCCAATTGCCGATTTTATGCGTCCGTCTTCGCCGTCACCTGCTTCGGTAACACCCAGATGCAAAGGGAAATGAAAATCATTTTCTTCCATTTTTTGTACTAACAAACGCACGGCTTTGACCATAAGCACTGTATTTGACGATTTGAGCGAGACAAGCACTTTCTCAAAACATTCCTGTCGGCAAATCTCCATCAGTTCCAATGCCGACTCAACCATCCCAAGCGGCGTATCGCCGAAACGATTCATCATCCTTTCACTCAGTGAACCGTGATTTACCCCTATGCGAATTGCAGTATTATGTCGCTTACAAATATCTAAAAACCGAACAAAACGCAGCCGTAAAAGTTCACGTTCTGCAAAAAATTCCTCATCGGTATAATCGGAAATATCACCTCTTTTTTTAATACTTTTTATATAATTTCCTGGGTTAATGCGCACTTTTTCAACATGTTGAGCAATAAAATCGGCGACTTCAGGCGTAAAATGCACATCGGCAACTATCGGTGTGGTAAAACCGGCAGCGCAAAGTGTTTTATGAATTTTGACCAAACTTTCGGCTTCTCGCATTCCCTGGGTTGTGAAACGCACAAGTTCTGCACCCGCTTCAATCGCCCGAATTGCCTGCGCCACCGACCCCTCAATATCATTTGTATCAGTATTTGCCATCGTTTGCACACGCACAGGAGCATTGCCGCCAACTAAAAGTGTACCGATTTGAATTTGAGAAGTTTGCATTGTTTTTTATTTCCTTTTACATTCTTTGGGAACAACGCAGGTACCCGAAGCGCGGCAAACAACAATAGGCTCTGCTAACACATCTGCTGCAGAAGGAGAAATATCCGTGCGCGGAATGATAACTTTGCGCGCCTCAAAAGCCATTTTGCGCGAAGTATTTCCGACTTTTGTAATTTCGCCAGTTGCCTCAATATAATCGCCGGCAAAAACAGGTGCAAGAAATTCAACGTTGTCGTAGGCACAGAAAAGCCCTTCATCGCCGTCATTTATAATAAGAAGTTCGGTTGCAATATCGCCAAAAAGTTGCAACATTTTCGCTCCGTCAACCAAATTGCCGCCATAGTGAGCATCGTGCGCCGACATGCGCATACGTATTAATGATTTTTGCATAAAATTTTATTTGTAAATTATTAAAAAAAATAAAAACGGAAACTTAATTTTTGATTTTATTCTATGATATAATCCACCAAAATTGATGGAGTTTTAACATTTTCTGGGGCAATTTCTCCCGTTTCAACCAATTTTTCCACTTCTGCAATAACCAAATCGGCTGCCATTGCCATCAAAGGATTAAAATTTTGGGAGGTTCCACGATAAACAAGGTTCCCAGAATGGTCACCAACACTCGCACGAATCAACGCAACATCGGCTCTCAATGGTTTCTCAAGCAAATAATCTTTCCCGTCAACATTGACAATCTGCTTGCCTTGAGCCGAGAGAGTATCTAAGCCCGTAGGAGTTAAAATGCCGCCAAGCCCGCATCCGGCTGCTCTTATACGCTCGGCAAGCGTCCCCTGAGGTACAAAAACCACTTCAAGTTCGCCGGCATTCATCTGGTCGTTACAAACAGGATTTGCTCCTATATACGAAGTTATAACTTTTGTAACTTGTTTATTTACAAATAGTTTCCCAAAACCACGGTCGGGATAGGAACTGTCATTACAAATAATAGTAAGATTTTTCAAGCCGGAGGATGCAATCGCATCTACAATTTTTTCTGGCGTTCCATTGTTCAAAAACCCCCCAATCATCAACGTCATTCCGTCTTTCATCATCGCCAGAGCCTTTTCTACAGAAATAAATTTATTCATTATTAAATATTAGATTTTGTTAATATTTGTAAATCCGAATGTTTGCAAAAATACAACTTTTTTCCCGTTTTCGAATAATTATTTTTTTTATTTTTCCAAAATATGAAACTGTAAATAAAAGAAAAACCGATTTTTCCAAAAAAAATTGAAAAAATCGGTACCAACAAAACCAAAACAAATGAAAATAAATCATTAATTATTTTACTCTGCGTTCTTTGATACGCGCCTTTTTGCCTGTCAAATTGCGCAAGTAGTACAATTTTGCACGGCGAACTTTACCAAATTTATTTACCGTAATGCTGTCGATAAATGGCGAATCCATTGGGAAAATACGCTCTACGCCAATATTGCCCGACATTTTGCGCACCGTGAAACGTCTTTTGTCCTGATGACCTGAAATACGAATCACAACTCCGCGAAATTCCTGAATACGCTCTTTATTACCTTCTTTGATGCGGTAGGCAACGGTTATCGTGTCTCCACTTTTAAATTTTGGAAACGCCGTTTCTACAGCAAAAGCCGCTTCGGCTACTTTTATTAAATCCATTTATATTATTGATAATTAAAATGTTATACAATACGCAATATTCACAGACAAGATTTCGCTGCCAGAGATTACGCCCTTATTTTTTCGGGCTGCAAAGGTATAATTTTTTTTTGAAATATAAAAAAATTTTCTCCTGCGAACTAATTTTTTAATAAATAAGTTTCATAAACGTTTAAAGGAATATTTTTCTGCCAAAATATTATCATTTAATTCAACTTTCGCAAGTCCTTATTAGGCTGCCAGCATAAAGGATCTAAAATTCAGTATATTTTTAAGCTGTTCATTATCAGTGATAATGTGTTGTGTTAAAAACTCAATATCAAATTCAAAAT